>DATEKX010000779.1:0-4907 GCA_035277165.1 Blastocatellia bacterium
TATTGTTTCGTTGCTTTGAACGTCTAAGCAAACGGGAGTGCCGGTCATCGGCTATGTTGATACCAGTTTTGCGCGCGACTTGATTAACATGATGCAGGCGGTGTTCAGCGATCTGTCGGACGCGCAGAAGGTACACGACGCATTGTTGCTTGCGCCGCGAATGAAGTGGGGCGATAGGACAGCGCTGTTTCGCTGCGCGCGTCGCGGCATACTCGATTCCTACGGCGACGAGTGGCGACGCAACGTGGCTTTTCTTTATCTGAAAACTTCCAGCGACGGGCCGCCTTCGCGCCTCGACGTTCCGATGTGGGTTTACGAACGCGGCTTGCTCGATTATGTCGTAGACACTGCGCGCGGAGAAGTGATCGTCGGCAACGGCTATCCTTACGCCATCGAAGCCGCAGACCAGACGGCTGTGCTCGACGCGCGCGACCGCGAGATGTTTTATGCGATCTTTCAGGAATTCGCCGAACGCGAGCGGTTAAACTTAAGCCTCGCGCGAAAAGCCGTGAGCAAAGCGCACAGGCGATGAGCTATTAAACTAAAATCGAACCGGAAGTGATTTTTAGGGGTGGAAAATCATGGGTGAAACAGAGGGGCTCATATGGGAACCGCTGGCGTCGAGCAGAGAAGACAAGCGATGGTTTAACTCTGATTGGCATACGTTTCGCGCAAAAGTGCCGGGCGGCTGGCTAGTGGTTGTGAGAATTGAAGGCGGGCTTGCCGTATCTCCGAGCGTGACCTTTTACCCTGACCCGGAGCACGAATGGGATGGCAACAGTTTAGAATGAAGATAGCCAGGATTGTAAAATCAAATTCGCACGTTGACTATATTGGTCGCATCATTGACGCGCTGGATTCACCCGAACCGCCTGCGCCCGCAGACTACCAGTTCGCTCAGTTCGTTTCCATCCCGTCAGGTTTATGCGCGATGGTCGGCATCATTTACAACTCGCAACTAATCAATCCCGAATATGGAAGACTTGGGCCGCGTCTTTCAAGCTCTGCCGAGATGAACGCTGTTTTCAGCCCTGATCTCGTTAACGAACAAGGCGTGCTCATAGGATTGCTGCTGGTCGGATGGATAGAATCTGGCATCAGCCATCAAGGCATCCCGCGCGCTGTCATACCTGTCAATTCGGAAGTCATCACGATGAGCGAAGCGGAGGTGCGCGCGTTTCACACTGACGCGCGCGACAGACTGGCGCTCAGATATTACGCGCAAGTCATCACGCACGCTCGACAGTTTGCGCCGCAACTGCTGTTGGCAGTGCTCGATCAGCTTGAAATTATTTTCGAAGACAACGCCCGATCAGAAATAGCCGTCCTGCGTCGCACTCTGAACTGGCAACAGGTCTTTCAGAGCAACAAGCTATAAGATGGTTTTGGCTAACCGAGAAAGACGATCAAGGTGTGGTAGACACAGACAAGTGCGTAGATGCCTACAACTGCTTTGATGCCGAGCCGCGCCGTTCGCACGTTTGAATAGTTATAGCAAATGAGCAAACCGAGCGTGGTTATCGCCATCTTCACAAAGAAAAAAAGAACTGCGTTGTGTTGTATCAACGAATCCATCAACGGGTTGCCTTCCGCCGCAACGCCGCGACTAATGTGCTCCATAGTCGCTACTGCATCATAGCCAGACATCACCAGTGAAAGAAGAACATACATGAATAGCTTCGAGTTATGAAATATCGCGGGGGTCCTGATCATAATTACCTCTTCTGCTCAATTCTTAAACGCGCAAATTGGAATGGGGGTCCAAAAATCTTGCGCTCGTTCTTCACTCTGGCAACAGCAATGCCAAAGATACTCTTTAATGACTGCCGAATCAATTACCCGCGCAGGGAATGCGGGCTGTCGGCTTTGAGAACACAGCAGATTTCCTGTGATCAGTTTCCCTATGCTAGAATTCTCGGCCAAGTCATAATTGAATCACGCTGTCATTGAGTTGAGATTGTGAATCGAACCCCGATTCCAAATCTGAAAAGGATTTATATGAGTCATTCGAGAAGAGTAAGCGCGCCGCGCGGGCGCGAGATCAGTTGCAAAGGATGGCATCAGGAAGCCGCGCTCCGCATGTTGATGAACAACCTCGATGCGGAGGTGGCCGAAAAGCCCGATGAATTAATTGTCTACGGCGGGACTGGCCGCGCCGCGCGCGACTGGCGCTCGTTCGATCAAATAGTGAGTTCTTTGCGTAGCCTCGAAAACGACGAGACTCTGCTGGTCCAATCGGGCAAACCTGTAGGCATCTTTCGCACGCACGAATACGCGCCGCGAGTGTTGATCGCCAACTCGAACCTCGTAGGCCAATGGTCGAACTGGAGCGAGTTTCATCGTCTGGAGCAAATGGGCCTGACGATGTACGGGCAGATGACGGCTGGCTCGTGGATTTACATCGGCAGCCAGGGGATAGTGCAGGGCACGTTTGAGACTTTCGCCGCTGCTGCAAAGAAACATTTCGGCGGCTCGCTCGAAGGCCGCCTGGTCGTGAGCGGAGGGATGGGCGGAATGGGCGGCGCGCAACCGCTCGCGGCTACGCTCAACGGCGCGCGCTTTCTGGGAATTGACGTAGACCCTGCGAGAATCGAGAAGCGCATCAAGACGGGCTACTGTGATCGCATGGCTTCTGATCTGGATGAAGCGCTGCTTATGCTGGAAGACGCTCACTCGAAGGGTGAAGCCATCTCGGTCGGACTGGTCGGCAACTGCGCAGACATATTGCCTGAGCTTGTGCGGCGCGGTGTTGTGCCCGATGTGCTGACAGATCAAACGAGCGCGCATGATGCTTTGAACGGATACGTGCCGAACGGATTGACGATTGAAGAAGCCTCGGAGTTGAGGCGCGATAATTCTGATGAATATGTCAAACGTTCGATGGAAGCGATGGCCGACCACGTTCGCGCTATGCTCGACCTCAAACGCATGGGGGCAATAACTTTCGATTACGGCAACAACCTTCGCACTCAGGCTAAACAAGCAGGAGTAGAAGACGCTTTCGAGATACCGGGTTTCGTGCCCGAATACATTCGCCCGCTCTTTTGCGAAGGGCGCGGGCCGTTTCGATGGGTCGCGCTGTCGGGCAGCGAAGACGACATTCGCAAAACGGACAATCTGGCAATGGAGCTTTTCCCTGATGATGAAGTATTGACCAGATGGTTGCGCCTTGCGCGCGAGCGCGTGAAGTTTCAGGGCTTGCCTGCGCGCATACTGTGGCTCGGTTATGGCGAGCGCGCGGAGTTCGGTGAAGCTATGAATGATATGGTTCGCACGGGAAGGCTTGAAGCGCCGATAGTCATAGGCCGAGATCATCTCGACACGGGGTCTGTTGCTTCGCCGTATCGCGAAACAGAAGGAATGCGCGACGGCTCGGATGCGATAGCTGACTGGCCGCTCTTGAATGCGTTGCTCAACACTGCGTCTGGCGCATCGTGGGTTTCGATTCACAACGGCGGCGGCGTAGGCATTGGCTATTCGCTTCACGCAGGCCAGGTGACTGTTGCTGATGGAACAGAAGACGGCGCGCGGCGATTGAATCGCGTGTTGACGAACGATCCGGGCATCGGAATAGCTCGTCACGTTGACGCGGGGTATGAAGAAGCGAAAGAGACCGCCACAGAGAAGGGAATCAAGATACCGGCGATCACTGATTGATCGCCTGCCTTCGGAGATAATAGCAATCTGCTATTATCAATCCGCGTATATGATAAAGAATCTGCTTTAAGAGGCACAAAATGAGCACAAGTGATTTAATCGAACGCGATCCTGAAAAACTCAGTGGAATACCTGTTTTCTTCGGCACACGTGTACCAATCAAAAATTTATTTGATTGTTTGGAAGACGGTGAAAGTTTGGATGAATTCCTCGATCAATTTCCGACCGTTACACGCGAGCAGGCACTAAGAGTACTTGAATTATCTAAAGAAAGGCTACTGACAGGATATGAAAGTGCTGCTTGATGAGTGTGTGACACGAAAACTGAAGCGCGATTTTCAAGGGCATGAAATTTATACGGTCGAAGAGGCTGGTTTGAAAGGGCTGAAGAACGGCGATCTTTTGCGCTCTGCTTCCGGCCAATATGGCGTGCTTGTAACAGTAGATCAAAACCTGCAATATCAGCAAAACGTAAAGCATTTGGATCTCGCAGTTTTAGTTTTGGCTGCGAGAAGAAACTCATACGAGGCGCTACACCCATTAATGAATCAGGCTCTTGATGCGTTGAAGCAAATCAAATCCGGTGAAGTTGTCATCATTAAAGGCGAGTAGCGATCACTTCACCTATTGGGAGGTGTCATGGCTAATATAGTAGAGACTTCTACGCCTGAAAATACGCCAAAACCCATCGCGTATTACAACCACATTGCAAAGGTCGGGCAGTTTATCAGCATCGGAGGAACTGCCGGAGTCAATCCGGCTACCGGGCAACTCGCCGGACCCGATGTATACTCGCAAGCAAAGCAGATTCTAGAGTCATTTCAAGTGATGTTGCAGTCTGTGGGGTCGGACCTGAACCATGTCATCCACATAAACATCTTTCTGAAAGACATGCGGGATTTCGGCGAAATGAATCGAGCTTACGTCGAGATGATGGGCGACCATTGCCCTGCGCGGACAGCGATTGGAGTAAGTGATCTGCCAAAGCCCGGCGCGCTGCTCACGATGAATTTGACCGCCGTTACGAAAGAATAATCCCGGCAATAACTCAGCTTCAAGTTAGTAAACATCTTGCGAACTCCAACCCCACAGGCTACATTCTCTGAGAAATCAAGCGGAGGAGAATATGAAAAAAATAGTTTCGGTTGTGCTTTACCTGATCCTGGTCTGTCCGGTTATTGGCTATAGCGGCGCGCGGATTTCCCGTCCAGCAAGTGATCCGCATATGACGACGGAGGAACGAGCCAAAG
>DATEKX010000780.1:0-6875 GCA_035277165.1 Blastocatellia bacterium
TGTTTATAGTGATTGATAAGCCATTAATTTGTAGCTCCGTAGGAGCGACCTTTTGATTCATAGGTCGCTCCTACGGAGCTACAGAAAATATTCAACCTGCTGAAACTATAGACAGGTCGCTCCTACGGAGCTTCTTCTAAAACAGTTTCTCAAATTTGAAATTTCAAATCTTCGGCTCATCCCTCACGCTTTGCTCATATCGCAGGCGAGTTATTTTTTGTCAGACGGGCGAAGAAAAGGAAGCTGTGTGGCTAAATCAAGCCAACGCTTCTGCACTTCGACGTAGTTGGTGACTGCCTGCTGCGCGAAATCTGCGAGCGCCGCTGCCGGTGAAGATTCATCGAGGCCCAGACCTTCCTTCACGGCATTGAGCACCTGAGCATTCTGCTGCGCGGCGAAATCGAGCCACTGCGTTCGCGCTTTGACGAAAGCGTCAACCCCCTGCCCTGCGTAATCTGAAATCGCTCTGGTGACATCGCCCGTATCGAACCCGGCTCCTTCGCGCATCGCTTCAAAGAACTGCTTGCTCTGCTCGGAAGCGATTTCAGCCCATCGCTTTTGCGCTTCGACAAAACCTTCGATTCCCTGTCTGGCCCAATCGGCGAGCGCGGGAGTCGGCGCAGACCTGTAGAAATTCATGCCTTCCGTAATCGCTTTGAGGACGAGAGCATTCTGCTCGGAAGTGATTTCAATCCAGCGCTTCTGCGCTTCGGCCATGTTCTCGACGACCTGCTTGGCCCATTCAGCCGCCTGATTGGTTTCGGGCGCTTTGCTTTCGGCAGTCGCCTGACCGCCCCGTTTGTTGCTTGATTTTGATTTACTAGACATAATGTTATTCCTTTCCTATTAGATGAATTTGAATCTAAGGATTCAACTGACCTTGTTTCGTTTAGCCTCTTCTTGTTCGCGCAATTCTCTTCGCAAAACTTTTCCCACGGCGCTCTTTGGCAAGCTCTCGGCGAACTCGATAATCGAAGGCACTTTGTACCGTGCGAGTCTGACGCGGCAATATTCAATGAATTCTTCAGCCGTCGCCTGCGCTTCCGGTTTGAGCACGATGAACACTTTGACAGCCTCACCGCGATACGCATCCGGTACGCCGATCACTGCCGCTTCTTGAACCGAAGGATGTGTGAATAAAACATCTTCGACTTCGTTCGGATAGACATTGAATCCGCTGACGATGATCATGTCTTTCTTGCGCTGCACGATGTAGAAGTAACCGTCTTCATCCATGCGCGCGACATCGCCCGTATGCAGCCAGCCATCGCGCATCGTCTTCGCAGTTTCTTCGGGCTTGTTCCAGTATCCCTTCATCACCTGCGGCCCGCGCAAGCACAACTCGCCTTCTTCGCCAATGGGCATTTCGCGCTCGCCCGTGTCCAGATCAACGATCTTGCATTCAGTTCCAGTGACCGGAAGCCCTATGCTGCCCGGTTTGCGCTTTGCCAGCGTCGCCGTCGTCGTTGCGAGCGCAGCAGTTTCCGTCATGCCGTAACCTTCGTAAAGCATCGCGCCGCTCAAGCTCTCGAACTGTTCTATAACTTCGAGCGGCAGAGGCGCGGAGCCGCTGTTGAAACGGCGAACGCGATCAAGGCCGTAGCTCTTAGCTTCGGGATGATTGAGCAGCGAGATAAACAGCGTCGGCACGCCCGGAAAATAAGTCGGCTCGTAACGCTTGATCGCTTCGAGCAAAAGATTCACATCAAACTTTGGAACGAGAATCTGCATCGCGCCGCACCACATTCCGAGTATCGCGCCCACCACCATCCCATATACGTGAAAATATGGAATCACGAGCAAGTACCGCTCGTTTCCACGCTCGATGAAATAGCTTGACCACGTCGCGCATTGAATAGCTGCCGCATAGAGGTTGTAGTGAGTCAGCATCGCGCCCTTTGGCACTCCGGTCGTCCCGCCCGTGTACTGCAAAACCGCAACGTCTTCTTCCGCATTTATCTCGACGCGCGGCAACTCCGGCGCATCAATGCTCGTGATCAATTCCGAAAAAGAGAGCGTGCCAGCCGGAGCAGGTGTTATCGCTTCGGAACCAGCCGAGTAATCCTGAAAGCTTGTTGTGATGACCTGTTCGATGTTCGATTGCGATTGAACGCTGAGAACGGCTCCGGCCAGCGCATCGAGCGTAATGATAACGCGCATACCCGAATCACGAGCTACCATTTCGACTTCACGCGGCGTGTAAATGGGATTGACGTTCGCTACAATCGCGCCCAGTCGCACGATCGCAAAGAAGCTGATTAAATACTGCGGGCAGTTCGGCAGCATGATGCCGACACGATCTCCCTTGCTGATTCCAAGCCTCGAAAGCGCCGTCGCCAATTTGTCTACTTGAGTCTTGATCTGGCTAAAGGTCAACTGCGAATTCAGAAAGGCGGTCGCGGGCCGATCAGCAAAATGCAGAGCCGCCAGGTTGACCATTTGATAGATGGGCTGGCGCGGAAAATTGATCTGCTCAGGCACCCAGAAATCGTATTGCTTGAGCCAGGGCTTTTGACTGTATGGAGACTGTTCTTCGATTTTCGATTTTCCGGTGCTCATCGATTTGTGCCTTCAGGAACGATTCTTTTGAGTTCCTTCGTTATAAAGATTTCCGCTGCCTGATTTCGATTGCGAAGCGCCACGCCTTCGGCCTTCGACGAAAGGCACGCCGAAACCAAGCGCAATGTCCATCAAACCCGGCGCAAGCTTGTTGAAAAAGTTTATCACCTGCGCATCAAGCGCCATCACGATTTCAGGTTGAGGAAAGCGCGCATCCCGCACGATGATTCGCGCCATCTCTTTGGCTGGAAACTTCGGCAGGTAGCTCGGCATTTCCAAGCCTGTCTGGTTGGCAGAGGTTTCAAATATCTCTGTCTCCACTGCGCCCGGAAAGATCGTGCTCACATCGATACGATCAGACATCACCTCTGTGCGCAGCGCTTCGGCAAACCCGGCCAGCGCAAACTTGCTGGCGCAGTAAGCCGTCTCGAACGGCATCCCGCGTTTGCCCAGTATCGAAGAAACGTTGATGATTACACCGCCGCTCGATTGAGCGCGCATCTGCGGCAACACAGTTTTGCAGGCGTAGACCGCGCCCCAGAAATTCACGTCCATCACGCGGCGAAAATCTTCCAGCGACATATCAGCAAAACGCGCTGCTATGCCAACCCCCGCGTTGTTGACAAGCGTATCAATTCGCCCGAATCGCGCAACAGCTTTCTCAATTAACTGTTCCACTTGCGCCTGATTCGCTACGTCCGTGGGCACGGCGAGCGCCTCGCCGCCCTTCGCTTCGATCTCGTTGACCAGCTCTCGGAGTCTTTCTTTGCGGCGACCGGCTACGACGACATGCGATCCTGCGCGCGCGAACCCGAGCGCCGTTTCGCGACCAATGCCGCTTGTGGCTCCCGTAATCACAGCCGTTGTTCCGCGCAGTTTCCGTATCACAATTGATTTCCCCGAAAGAAACTTTTTACGCCCAGCAGCATATCATAGAATTCGACCTTGTCAAGAAAATTTTCGCATTTGCGAGATAAACCCAGTAACACCTTTTATATAAGCAAATACGCTATACATAAGTACTAGTTGCAAGGGTTAGCCTTGAGTTTATCGACAGTTATACAAGCTTTTTAATGATTTTTCTTTTTCGCATTCGCAGCATTCCGTTATCACTAATGATTGCTGGAGATACAGGAAAATATTAGACAAGTATGCCGCATTTGTGATACAGTGCGGGAAAGTCATGGCAAAGAAAAAAGAAGACACTGATCGAGTCATCATCAAGCGCTACGGCAACCGGCGGCTCTACAACACAGAGACAAGCAGCTATGTCAATTATCAAGACCTCACCAAGTTAATCCGCGACGGCCACGACATACAGGTTATTGATTCCAAAACAAAGGCAGATGTCACGAAATCGGTTCTCATGCAGGTCATTCTGGAAGAAGAGAAAAATCAAAAGAGTTTGTTGCCTCTGCCCTTTTTGTTTCAGATCATCAGATCAAGAGAAGAAGCTGCCCAGGATTTTTTCAAGAACTATTTGGCGAGCAGCTTCGAGGCTTATCTGAAGACCAAAGAGGAATTCGACAGGCGTTTTCGCGGATTGCTGGAAATGAGCGCGTCCGCTCCGCAGCTCTGGGAGAAGTTCATTCCGGGAGCAGAAGCTATGAAGGAATTTTGGAGCGGCGGCAAAAAAGAAGACGAAGAAAAAAAATGAAGCCGAGTGCGTAACGGGTGTTAATCGAAGTAGCGCGATTGCGCGCGGTGTTGTCGTTCGATCTCTTCGAGCACAGCTTCGGGTGAAAGCTGTCCCACAGCGATTCCGAGTTTGGCCGCGATTGGTTGAGCCAGTCGGACGGCAAGCGCCGTGCGATTGATCGGAGTCAATTCATACCTTCGCTTGAGAAAAGTTTGAACCGCTCGCAATTCGTTTTCCGCCAACAGCCGCGTGTCTGCACTGAATGGAGCCGGAGCAGCGCGTTCGATTCGCTGCTGTTCGATGTTCGAGATGTTGATGATCTCTGCAAGCGTCGGGGCTTCGGTCGCGCGCTCTTTCACAACGACGGTTCCGGCCACGAAATCGCCTACGCGTTTTGATCGCGCGCTGAAGATTATTGAAATGACTCCAATCGCGTAGGTTGGAAATGGCTGAAAATCGAGCGTAAGGCGCAAGAGATTTCTGGTGAAGACCTCAAAGAAGCGAACAGGCCGCCCGTCCTCGCGCACCACACGCAGCCGCATTATTCGTTTGCCCGGTGTCTGCCCGCTCCAAAGGGTTTCAAAAATCACGAAGTAGCCCCAGTAGATTGCGAATATCACAAGCACTGTAATTGCTGCGGCCCATACTCCCATCGAAGAGAAAAGCCCACGGCTGCTGAACGCGCCCGCCAGAACCAGAACGACGAACCCCAGTCCAGCCTGTATCAAGTGATCAATCGCAGCCGCAAGAAAACGGTTGCCGACATTGGCGAGCACATAATGAAGCTCTACACGTTCGGGAGTTTCTATGACAAGCTCATCGTCCAACATAGGCTGTTAATTTGAAATCACAAATCTGAAATCTCAAATTTCTGTATTAATGGCAGTACGAGCGACATCACTTTCGCGTGAGTTTCCTCTAGCGACCCGGAAGCTTCGACAACACGGATGCGATTGGCTTCGCGAGTTGCAAGGTTCAAGTATCCTTCACGCACGCGCGTATGAAAGTCTAATTTTTCTTCGTCCACCGCGCCCATCCATCCGCTCATGGGCCGGGCGTTCAGCCGCGAACGCGCAACTGCAGGGTCGAGGTCGAACAGGATCGTGAGGTCGGGCCGGAACCCTCCCGTAGCAAGCTCGTTGACTTCATCAATCATCGAAAGATCAAGCCCGCGACCGTGACCTTGAAAAGCTACAGTCGAATCTGTGTAACGGTCTGAGATGACTATCTTGCCCGCCGCAACGCTCGGCTTTATCAATTCGACGACATGCTGCGCCCGCGCGCCGACTATGAGAAATAGTTCCGTAGCAGCAGAAATTCCGACGCTCGCGTCAGAGACGAGCAGGCTGCGAACACTTTCGCCGACTGGAGTGCCGCCAGGCTCTCGCGTGATGACGATCTCAAGCCTTCGTGATTCGAGCGCCTGCGCAAGCATCTCTATCTGCGTGCTTTTGCCGCAACCATCCATCCCTTCAAGGGTTATGAAAATTCCGGGCATAAGAAATCAGTGATGCGATTCACTTCTTTTGAGGAAGTGGGTCGCGTCACTTCAAATTAGTTGGGCTGCCTTGTTGGGCAGCCCGACGTGATTGCAACTATTTCGAGCTTCGAAGCGCGCTTATGAGCGGTCTTGGCCTGCTGCCGATCCGGTTGAAGTCGCAGTCGATTGATCTGCTTGATGCTCGCGCTCGATATGTTGCTCGCGGTCGGATGTGTTCGGCCCTCGACTATGATGAAAATCGCGCCCGCCTCCACGCGGCAGCGAAACGGTCGAGATGGCGTGTTTGAAGATCAACTGCTCTTGCGAGCCTGCCTCCAGAATTACCGAGTACTTGTCAAAGCTTTTGATTCGTCCTGTAAGCTTAACTCCGCTCATCAGGTAAATCGTCACATTGCTTCTTTCTTTACGGGCACTGTTGAGAAAGCTGTCTTGTATTGTGTTTTGTTGTTGTGGTGTCTTTTCCATCTATTAACTCCCCAAGTAAAAAGTTTTCAGGGTACTTGAAAACTAACACAATCAACTGCGCTTGAGCAAGAGTTTGCATTGCTATGGTTTATAAGTGATAGTGGGAAAAACAGAAGACCAACCTTATCCAAAAGGGCTGCAACTGTTCGCGATGATGATGATATGATTCTGTCAATGAAAATTATGAATCGAAACGATGCGCACGTAATTAACACTCGTCACGGGTCGGAGATTCGCCCGCTGATAGACCGCACAACATCGGAAATAACCCGGTGCAGTCTGGCCGAAGAAACGCTTTTGCCCGGGCAAGCGGTCACGCCTCATCACCACCGCGAGATTGAAGAGATTTACTATATTCTTTCCGGGCGCGGCGTGATGCGAGTAGGCGACGAAAAGCGCGAAGTCACGGCAGGCGACGCTATCTACGTTCCGCGCGAGTCCCGTCACACGCTCGAAAATACCGGAGCAGAACCAATCAAGCTGCTGCTCGTGTGCGGCCCCGCGTTTTTTTACGAAGACGAAGTGCTGGACGCTCAAGAGTAAAACGGCTAAATCATATGCTCGTATCCTGAAGGCTGAATCGTTTCAAACGAGCCGTTGCGCTCAAGCTGTAATCCTTTATCCGCTACTATCTGGCCTATCGCAGTGATCGGCACGCCCAGTTCTTCTGCCGTCTCTGCAATCCTATTTTGATTTTCGAGCGGAGAGGTG
>DATEKX010000781.1:0-2295 GCA_035277165.1 Blastocatellia bacterium
TACGACTCGCATTCCCCGCCCGATAATCAGTTTGAAAACATCTCTGCGGTCTGCGCCCAACGCCATCCGAATGCCGATTTCATGCGCACGCTGGTTGACCGCATAAGACATCACGCCGTAAATGCCGATGGCCGCAAGCACGCTTGCGAGCGCGGCAAAAGCTGTCAGCAGCATTGTTGAAAAGCGGCGATCAACACTTATCTCGGCAACAGACTGGCTGAGAGGTTTGAATGCATAAATCGGCTGGTCTTTGTCCATAGCGGCAAGTTCACGGCGAATAGATGGAACAAGGCTCATCGGATCGCCCGATTGCGCGCGGACAATGATTGCCATTGTCCCCCAGTTCTCCTGTTGATAGGGCAGGTAGACTCGCGCAAATTCTTCATCTCCAGAGCTGAAGGTTTTCCACCCTCTGGTTGCTCCGACTACGCCGACGATTTCTCGCAGAGCGTTCTCGAATCGAAGATGTTTGCCGATTGGGTTTTCGTCAGGGAAATCGCGGCGGGCCAGAGTTTCGTCAATGATGACGACCGGCAACGCTCCATTCACATCGCCTTCGGTAAAGAAATGCCCTGATCGCAAAGGTATTCCCATCGCGCGAAAGTAATCCGCGCTCACAGGGTGGCGCGCGGCCCACGGTCTTTGCTCCTCTGGGACAGAAGGATGCTCTTCAACAACGACTCTCCAGGCTCTATCTAAAAAGCCGTTGGTGATGCCAGCGTGTTCTACACCGGGAACGGCAGAAACGCGTTCGAGCAGTTGCCGGTAAAAGGCAACGATCTGATCAGGCTCGCGGTATCTATCACGCGAAGGATCAATCTTCGCCGTCAGCACGCCTTCTTGTTGAAAGCCTCGATTGATATTGCTCAGTCGCCAGAAACTTTTGATCATAAGCCCCGCGCCGACCAGCAACACCATCGCAAGCGCCACCTCTGTCACTACCAGCAGCGAATGAAAACGATTTTGCCTGCGCCCCTGTGTTTTGCTCTGGCCGCTTTCTTTCAATGCTTCGTTGAGATCTATTTTTGACGAATGAAGCGCGGGCACCAAACCAAAAACGATAGTCGTCGCAAACGCGAGCGCAAGCGTATAACTGAACGCCCATCCGTCAAGTTTCAGCATCGCGACGTGCGAGTTTTTCGCCGTTACCCATTCCGGCAATCCGCCAACCAGAAACTTGATGCACCAGTTGGCCATCAGCAATCCGCACGCGCTGCCAAAGGCGGCCAGCATCGCGCTTTCGACAAGCAATTGCCGAACTACGCGCAAGCGTCTTGCCCCTAATGCTACGCGAATCGCAAATTCTCTGCGGCGGGTTGAAGCGCGCGCCAGCAACAGGTTGGCTACGTTCACGCAAGCAATCAGCAGCACGAAACTGACAGCAGCCAGCAGGATGAAAAGCATTTGGCGATCACTGCCCGTCAGTATCGCCTGAAACGATTTTATATCGAGCCGCATCTCCGACGAGTTGTTGAAATATGGGCGCAGCAGTGTCTCTGTCTCAGCGCGCGCCTGTTCGATTGAAACGCCGGGTTTGAGGCGAGCGAGTTGATGAAAATAGACCTGACTGCCATCACTCTTGTCGGCTGGCGTGATGTCGAGCGTAGTCCACACATCTGTCTTCAGGATGAAGCGAAAGTCGGCAGGCATCACACCGATGCAGTCGTATGCAACACCGTTCAGCATGATCGGATGCCCGATTATCTCAGGGTCGCTGCTGAACCTGCGTTGCCACAAGTCGTAGCTGATGACGACGACGCGAGCAGCGCCGGGCTGGTCTTCTTCGGCCATAAAAGTGCGGCCACGCGCAGCCGTCACGCCGAGCGTCTCGAAAAGATTGGCCGAAACCTGAAACCCTTGCAGTCTTTCAGGCTCTCCATCGCCGGTCAGATTGGCAGGCCATGTATCGTTGCCCCACGCCGCAACATCTGTGAAGACGCTGTTATAACTTTTCAGATTCAGATAGGCCGCAGGTTTAAAAAACCAATACTGTTCGCCCTGTGGATTGGTGAAATAAAACATCGCCAATTCACCGGGCTGCAGGTAGGGCAAAGGGCGCAGCAAAACAGCATTCACTACACTGAAGATGGCTGTGTTCGCGCCGATGCCGAGCGCCAGTGTAATAATTGCAACAGCAGTAAAGCTCGGCTTTTTAATCATCATCCGCAAACCGAAGCGCAGGTCTTGAAACATCTCGTCCTCCATTCTTTGCGGTTGCAACCACAGCGCATCCCAAAACGCTCCCAGGCTCCGCCGCAGCAGATCAAGCTTGTTGCGCCAGCCGAGTTTCTCCCA
>DATEKX010000782.1:0-7293 GCA_035277165.1 Blastocatellia bacterium
GCGATGCCGTCAATAACTTTGACCTGTCGCTTGTTAAGAACACGTCGATCAAAGAGAGCGTAAGGCTGCAGTTGAGATTCGAGGCAATAAACGCATTCAATCACGTGTGGTTCCCCACGGGTAACAACGTAAACGGAATAACGACCAATGGCGTAGTGACATCTCCGACTGCGGCCACGTTCGGGCAGGTCGTTCAATCCAACCAGGCGAATTACCCGCGTCGAATTCAACTGGGCATCAAGGTTCTGTTCTAAAGATGGTTGCAGACCAATGAGGACGCATGTTCGGAGTGCCGCCTTCAAACAGCAGCGAAGGCGGCGCTCCGATTTTTTTCTCGGCGGCATAATCATTGATCGAGCGCCTGAAGAAGTTTAGAGTTTCCAGGAAATCAAAATCCGATCATTGCTCAAATACGATTCAAGGGTGTCAGCAGCATTTCAGGTTAAGATGCTAACTAGACGGGAACTACTGCGATTTTCCGGGAGCCGAAAAACAACCGAGGACGGTTACTGGCTTCACCTGAGCCGACAGGCCATGGCCTGCCGTTTTGAAGCGACCCTGCCAACCTCTGATCAATCGGGCGCGAATCTGGTTCGCAATGCTCTGGCCGAAGTTGAGAGCCTCGAACAGCAACTAACTATCTTCAGAGAAAGCAGTGAAGTAAGTTGCATCAATCGCACTGCCGCTATCGGCTCGGTTCGCGTCGAACAATCTCTGTTCGCCCTGTTGATTTTGTGTCAGAAATTATCCGGCGAAACTAAAGGCGCATTCGATATAACCTCCGGCCCGTTGAGCGACTGTTGGGGTTTTCTGCGCAGACAGGGACGCATCCCTGAGCCTCACGAAATCGAAGCGGCGCGCGCGCTGGTCGGAGCCGACTACCTTGTTCTCGACCGCGCATCTCAGACGATTCGCTTCGGGCGTGCGGGCGTTCAGATCAATCTCGGCAGCATCGGCAAAGGCTATGCGCTTGATCGCATCAGCGCGACTATCGAAAAGCGTGTGCGAACCTGTTTGCTTACGGCAGGCTCAAGCAGCATGCGCGCCATAGGAAGCGGGGACCTCGGGCGTGCCGGTTGGGTTATCGGCGTGCGGCATCCGAGAGATAAGAACCGTCGCCTCGCCGTTTTAAGGATGCGTGACTGCGCGATGGCGACAAGCGGAGGTGATGAACAGTACTTTGAATTTGAAGGCAAACGCTACGGGCACATCATTGATTCGCGTTCCGGGATGCCTGCGGAATGTGTTTCCGGTGTAACCGTCGTCACGCGGTCGGCTGCGATTGCTGACGCGCTCGCCACCGCTTTTTTTGTTGGCGGGCCAGAGCTTGCTGAAAGCTATTGCTCGACTCACCCCGGCGTTTTGGCAATAATGCTGGAAAGCGAATCGGAACGCGCAGTCGTCTTTGGCAACAGCAGTCTATGCGAGGTGGAGGTCATCAGTGAGTAGCGGGGCGCAAAATCGTCTCTTCTCCCGGCAACAGTTGGCGCTTCTGGTTCTGCGCACGGCTGTTGGCTGGCACTTCTTATATGAAGGTTATTATAAACTGGCGCTCCCCGCCTGGAGCGCAGATGGTGTTCCGCTTAAACAGTGGACTTCCGCCGGTTATCTGAAATCCGGGTCGGGGCCGCTCGCCTGGTTTTTCGAGCGATTGATTGACGCGTGCTGGGGCAGTTTTCTAGACAATACGGTCAAAATCGGGCTGCTGCTCGTCGGCCTGTCGCTTATGCTGGGGCTGTTCACAAAGGCGGGATGTTGGGGCGCGTTGATCTTCCTGACTCTGTTTTATATCGTGTCCGTGCCTGTGTCAGGAATCCAGCAACCGGGCAGCGAAGGCGCATACCTCATCGTCAACAAAACTCTGATCGAATGTGTCGCTGTGTGCGTCTTGCTGGTTTTTCGGACAGGCGAAATCGCAGGACTTGATCTCCTACTGGCAAACAGGAAAGAAAGACGCGCGGCGCATCTAAACGATTCGCCGGTTGCAGCTAAGTAGGGGCAGGGCTTGTCCCTGCCCGGATCGCCGACAGGCGATGATCTGTCATGGTGCTGCGCACCATTCGGGCAGGGACAAGCCCTGCCCCTACAGTCAATCGAAGGATAAACATGGAACTCACCGATGAAATGAAAGTTCGAGGCAGACGGAATTTCCTGAAAGCGATTGCAGGCGCACCCGCGCTCGCAGCACTGGGAGTGGCAACGGTTACACGCGGCCCTGTCAAAGGAGGCCCGGTGAAAGCGGCGTTGATCGGCACAGGAGGCATGGGAAGCGGGCACTTGAAACAATGCCGGAAAGAATTCATTGATCTGAAGGCGCTGTGCGACATCAATCCTGTACGCAGGCAAAAAGCGACCGATGTGTTGAAGAGCGCAGGCTGGCCCGAACCCAAACAGTATGATGATTTCGAGGATATGCTTGAACGAGAAGACCTCGAAGCCGTCATCATCGCCACGCCCTTGTGGACTCACGCAGACATAGCTGTGGGTTGTATGAATGCGGGAAAGCATGTCTTGAGCGAAAAAATGATGGCAAAGAGCGAAGCCGATTGTTTGCGAATGATCGAAGCAGCGCGACGCAATAAGAGAGTGCTGGAAATTGGTTATCAACGATATTACAACCCCATGTATCAGGCGACCTACAACAACATTATTAAGCAGGGAGCACTGGGCGATGTGTACTACGCGCGGCTCGCCTGGCATCGCAATTCGACATGGCGGCGCACAGAAGATGCGCCATCGCCTGATTTTGATCCGAGCAGATGGGGCTATCCCGACTGGGAACACTTGTTGAACTGGCGAATGTATAAACAGTATTCCGAAGGTTTGATGGCAGAACTCGGCAGTCATCAAGTGACGGCTGCGAGCTGGTTCTTCGATTCAGCGCCGCAGGCTGTTTATACAACAGGCACGATCTCTCGCTACAAGGATGGGCGCGAGGTGTTCGATCACATCTATGCGACGTTTGAATATCCGGGCGGGCGCACGGCGACATTCTCTTCGATTCAGTCGAACGCATTCGACGATGCGTTTGAAATGTTTATGGGCACGAAAGGCACGCTGATTTTGAAGCACGAGACAGAAGCCTATCTGTTCGACGAAGGGGAGAGTGTGTCTACGCGAGTTGAAGTGTCGCCAAAGTCGTCATCGCCTGTGGTTGATGCATCAGCGACACGCGCGGCTGATTCGCCGGGGCGAACAATCAATGCAGAGACGGCCAGCGATCAAACCGACAGGGACGTGGCTTACAGAAATGAAATAGCCGAATTCTGTTCTGCGATCAGGACGGGCGCGCCTGTGCGTTGCGGCCCGGAAAAAGCTATGCAATCAGCCATCGCATGTCTGACTGCCAATCGCGCCGCAGAGAAACAAGCGCGATTAGAGATTGCAAGCGAATAAACTGACTTTCAAACGAGGTATGTCATGTCTGAATCAACTAATTTGACGCGCCGCCACTTCGTCAAACTGGCGGGCAGCACGGCAACTGCGTCGCTCATTTCTATGAATCCTTCACTTGCGCCAGCCCGCGCCAGCCGCCGACGTTACGCGCTTGTCGGCACAGGAGATCGTGGCACAGGTATGTGGGGGCGGGCTGTTGCGCAGTCTTATTCCGATGTACTGGAGTTCGCCGGACTTTGCGATATTAATCATAAACGGGTTGCGGTGGCTAAAGAATTCATCGGCGCGAACTGTTCCACTTTTACTAACTTCGATGAGATGTGCGACAAGGTCAAACCCGATTTGGTAATGGTCACGACCGTGGACGCTTTCCACAGCCAATACATCGTCACCGCTTTAGATCGCGGCATTGACGTGATGACAGAAAAACCGATGGTGATTGATGAAACGCAGTGCCAGGCCGTGATTGATGCCGAAAAGCGCAACAAGCGAAAGATCGTCGTTACGTTCAATTATAGGTATGCGCCAAAACATCAGAAGATCAAAGAGCTTCTTCTGGCCGGAGATATTGGCCGCGTGTTGTCGGTCGATTTCAGTTGGTATCTGGATGTCTATCACGGCGCAGACTACTTTCGCCGATGGCACAGGCTGAGAAATAGAAGCGGCAGCCTGCTGGTTCATAAGGCGAGCCATCACTTCGACCTGATGAACTGGTGGCTGGGCGCTGATCCGGTTGAGGTGATGGGGCAGGCCGGTCTGAAAGTCTACGGCAAACAGGGAGCGTTTCGCTCAACGACCTGCCGCCAATGCCCGCATAAATCAAACTGTGCTTTTTACTACGATATGACGAAAGACACTCGAAGGATGAAACTCTACGCCGGTTGCGAAGACGTAGACGGATACCATCGCGACGGGTGTGTCTTTCGTGAAGACATAGACATCTTCGATACGATGTCGGCGCTGGTGACATACTCGAACGGAGTGACGATGAATTATTCGTTGAACGCAGCCATGCCGTTTGAAGGTTATCGTGTTGCTTTCAACGGCGAGAAAGGCCGCCTTGAAATACGTGATTACGAGCGCCAGCCCTGGTCTGTGGAAGATGAAACGGAAATGTATATCACCAGAAGCTTTGACAAGCGCAAACAGATCACGCTTCCAAAAAATGAAGGCGGGCACGGCGGCGGCGATGAACGTTTGCGCGATCTGATATTCAGGCAGACTGCGGTGCCTGAGCATATGCGGTTGCCCGATTCGCGCGCTGGCGCAATGTCGTGTTTGACGGGCATAGCGGCCCGCAAGAGCGTAGATCAGAAACGACCCGTCAAGATTGCAGAGCTTGTTAAATTTTGATCCGCACATCGAACGCCCGGAGAAAAGATCGAATGCGCAATTTATATATCAGTATTCTGGTAATTGGATTTGCCGTGCTGATTCCTCGATTCGAATCCAGCGCATCTGAGCGGCGTACGTACGTCAAAGTTGCAGCCGGGTCGCTCGACCGGCGCGAGACTGTTGTCTCTTTTGCATTGCCCAAAGACCTGAAAGCCAAGTCTTACGCATTGCGCGACGAATCAGGCCGTATGATCGCGTTGCAAGTGGACGCTGACCATCAAGCGACGTTCGTGCTGACCGAACTGAAGGCTGGCTCGACGAAGAAGTATCGTCTTGTAGAGTCGAAAGCCAGCGCAGAATCGGAACCTGATGTTCGTATTATGCAGACAAGCGACAGCAACGTAGTAGGTATTACTGTGTCGGGTCGTCATGCGCTTGCTTATCAGGCACAGCCTGACAACGTTCCGAGGGGCGTCAAGGAAATCTTTCGGCGCGGCGGATATATTCGTTCTGTGTATACACCTTTGCAGCGAAACGTTGCGGACGACTACCCGCCGGATCATTATCACCATCACGGCATCTGGGCGGCGTGGACTAAGACTGAATTTGAAGGCCGCCACCCTGACTTCTGGAATATGGGCGACGGCACGGGCAAGGTCGAGTTTGTCGCTTTAGATAAAATGTGGAGCGGGGCCGTGCATGGCGGTTTCACATCTCGTCATCGCTATGTTGATCTGAGCGGCGCAAAGCCGACGACCGTCTTGAACGAAGAGTGGAAAGTGACGGTCTACAACTTAGGTCTTGATAACTCGTATTCGATGTTCGATATGATTGTGACTCACAACTGCGCTACCGCAAGCCCGCTCGTATTGCCTGAGTATCGCTATGGCGGAATCGGGTTTCGCGGCCACCGCCAGTGGCTTGATAAAGATAATTGTTTTTTCCTCACGTCCGAAGGGAAAGATCGCAACAACGGTCACGGCACGCGCGCGAGATGGTGTCATATCGGAGGTCGAATTGACGGGCTGTTCGCAGGTATTGCAGTCCTCGATCACCCTGCAAATTTTCGCGCGCCTCAGCCGATGCGAATTAATCCCGACCAGCCGTTTTTTTGTTACTCGCCGTCCTTGATGGGGCAATGGGAGATCACTCCCGGCAAGCCATATGTTTCGCGTTATCGCTTCATCGTCTATGAAGGAAGGCCGGACAAAGCCAAGCTTGATCGGCTCTGGAACGATTATGCTAACCCGCCTCAGGTGGAAATCGCAGTTGAGTGAAATATGTCAGAACGTTCAAGCTCGGCTCAGTTTCAGGTTGCTGCTACAGCCTTTCTCGCACTCTTTTCTATTGTAGGATTCGCGCTGTACGGGCTGCCTTACTACTACAATTTATGGGTCGAAGAATTCGGCTGGTCGCGCACGCAAGTCACATCAGGCAATGCGTTGAGCAAACTGCTGATTGGCCCGTTGTTCGGGTTCATCGCCGGATGGGTCGTGGATCGGTTTGGCCCGCGACGTTTGATGCTGATTGGAATATTGATGGCCGGAGGCGCGTTGATCGGGTTGAGCCAGATGTCTGCGCTGTGGATGTTTTACTTGTTTTATCTTTTCAACGCGCTCGGCTATGTGTGCGGCGGGCCGTTGCCGAATCAAGTATTGCTCTCGCGCTGGTTCGATAAATCGCGCGGCAAAGCGATGGGGTTCGCTTACGTCGGCATCGGCGTCGGCGGGGCCGTCGTGCCTAAGTTATCTCAGTTCCTGAACGACTCTTTCGGGTGGCGCGGAGGGTTGCGAGGACTTGGTATTCTGATGATCGTGCTGGCCCTCCCGATGGCTTACTTTGTCAAAGAGTCGCCGGAAGGGGAGGCCGTAAAGAAAACAGAGAAACAATCGCTGGCCTCGATGAGCGGCATATTTCGCACGCCCGCTTTTTATCTGCTGGCGCTTGGCAGCATATGTTCAATCGGCGCGGTCGGCGGGACTACTCAACATCTCAAACTGTTTCTCAGCAAAGATCACAACTTTTCGGAAGAGGCTGCCGCGAATATCATATCGCTGATGTTGTCGTTCAGTATCGTCGGGCGATTGTTTATGGGATGGCTTTCCGATTACTGGTCGAAAAAATATGTGATGCTGTTGATATATCTTCTGGTCGCCGCAGCTATACCTTTGTTGTTTTTCGCTTCAACGCCGGGCGCGATGTATGTATTCGCCGCCGTGTTTGGGTTGGGACTTGGCGGCGAATATCTGATTATCCCTTTGATGGCGGCTGAGTTGTTCGGCGTCAAAGTGCTGGGGCGACTGATGGGCGTTATTCTGACTGTGGACGGAGTTGCCGAAGCGACCTGCCCTATGTTGATCGGTTATCTACGAGATCGCACGGGAAACTATAACGTAGGATTTATAACACTGGTTTGCATCGCCCTGTTGGGCGCGCTTGCGGTGGCTTCTTTATCGCGAAAGGGATTACCCGTGGCATCAGACGTTGCGGCTGCGGCAAAACCCGTTGGAGCGGATTAAGCGACGAGCATGTTTGGGCAGTCCCGTTAGGGACGACCTGTCT
>DATEKX010000783.1:0-2154 GCA_035277165.1 Blastocatellia bacterium
GTCGCCCGCGCGCTTCATTATCAAAGCGCGCGACGCGACCACCCATTCGTCGCCATCAACTGCGCGGCCATTCCTGACAACCTGCTCGAATCGGAATTGTTCGGTCACGAAAAAGGCTCATTCACTGGAGCCACACAGCGATACGTCGGGCGATTGGAGCAAGGCGCAAAAGGCACGATCTTTCTTGATGAAGTGAGCGAGCTTGCTTACTCTCTGCAAGCCAAACTGCTGAGGTTTCTGCAATCGAACGAGTTCAATCGTCTGGGCGGCAAAGAAACGATTCGCGTTGATGTGCGAGTCGTCGCGGCGACCAGCAAAGATTTGAAAGCGATGATGGAGGCAGGCAAGTTTCAAGAAGCTCTCTATTATCGCCTGTGTGTGATTCCAGTGCGCCTGCCATCGCTTGGCGAACGCAAGGACGACATCCCGATACTCATAAATCATTTTCTTAAAAAGTTTTCAGCTATCTACGGCCATCAGGTTCGCGTGGAGAGTCAGGCAATCGAGTTGTTGAAAGAGCATCAGTTTCGCGGCAACGTGCGCGAGCTTGAAAACCTGATTCATCGCCTGATCGCTTTATCATCGAGCGACGTTATACGCATCGGAGATTTGCCCGCCGAGATTTTAGAAACGCGCGCCGAGCGCATCAGCCTGCAAAAAAATTCGACTTATAAATCATTTGATGATTTGCCCGCAAACCTCGCCGAGTTGAAACAACGCAAAGAAGAGTTCAGGCAATTGCTTGCCGAGCAGGAACGACTATTCGCCGAGCGCGCAGTCGAGCAAGCCGACGGCAACCTTTCAGAAGCTGCCCTTCGATTAGGCATCCACCGAATCACGCTCCACAGGATGCTCAGAAGAAAAAGTCAGTAGCCAATTGTGTAGCGCGTTCTGCTACATTCAAATTATCGCAATCGCGCGCTTGATTTCATTCAACTCTCAACAAACATCGCCATCTGAATTTTCTAAGAGGGTGTTTTAGCAGTCCCGTTAGGGACGACCTGTCTATAGTTTCAGCGGGCCGAATAGTGTCTGTAGCTCCGTAGGAGCGACCTTTTGGTTGCAGAGGTCGCTCCTACGGAGCTACGAAATCATTTTGCATTGCGTTGCTATAGACAGGTCGCCCCTACGGAGCTTCGTTCTAAAACGGCCTCTAAACTGTAGCGCTTCTTGTTACAAACACCGCTTCGCACTATTGCGGCTCGTCACCAGTTAATCCTTTTCAATCCGCCGACATAACACGCTCGCGTTCAGTACCTCGATTTGTGGCACAACGATTGTCAGAAGCGACGATGACACAACCCGCTAAGCTTAAGGAGGAATTCTCATGAAGTGTTGTCTTCACATCTTTGTCATAGCCGTCCTGCTAATAGCATTCGCGATCAACGCAGTTAATGCCCAGACAACGGCCACAGTCAGTGTTGACTGTAACAACGGCAAGAGCATCAACAAAGCGCTGGGGCAGCATCCCAAAGCCGAGAACCTCATTGTCGAGATTCAGGGTATGTGCAGGGAAAACGTCATTGTGACCAGAGATCGCGTAACCCTGCGCGGGGCTAACCCATCAAGCGATGGGATTCAGGCCGATATAAATGCGACCCAAATGGACGCGGCGCTCTGGATCAGAGGCGCTCATCAGGTGGCGGTTGAAAATCTCAAGCTGACGGGCGGTTTCGCGGGCCTGTTGGCAAGCGAGGTGAGCACGCCGAGCTTGAAAATGACCAACTGTCGTTCGGAAGGTAATGCCGCTTATGGCGTTCTTCTACAAAGCGCTTTGGTAGAAATCACAGACACGGTTCTCACTTCCAACGGCAATTTCAACGCGGGAGTCTTCGCGTCATCGAGAATGGCGTGCCTTCGATGCTCAATTTCAAACCCGCTTGGAAGCGGCGCTCTCGGAACACAAAGAAATAACATAATCGGGCTTTCAGGCCCGAACGTCATCGTAATTGAAAGCACGCTGACGAACGGCGGCATACAACTCACGAACGGGTTTCTGCAGGCAATTGATTCCACGATTGATGCTCCCGCGCCGATTGCGAGCGTGTCGGGCGCTCAGAGCATTATTAATCTGATGAGAGTTCAGGTCAGCGGCTTTATGAGATTCACTGCCAGCAGCAGCGCCGCGCTGGCCGCAGTGACTCAGCCCGGAAC
>DATEKX010000784.1:0-2605 GCA_035277165.1 Blastocatellia bacterium
AAGACTGGCGCGGATACCTGATCGCAGGCTTTGCGCTCGTTTGGGTCGCTAACCAGTACATGAGTCTTTTCGGGAGGCTTCGCCTGGACATCAAGAGAGAGCGAGTAGAGATAGAACAAGTGGAAGAGGAGTGATAATCCAAAAGCCCGTCTCCTTGCGTATACATTACTTGCTTTGGCATTAATCGGCTGTTTCAGGTTTTAGCTCGCTGACCGAACAGGCGCACTCGTAAATTATTTCCCGGCGGCTGCGCGCTGTTTGCTCTTCTCCGCGCCGTTCGCGTTCGTAGATGCTTTGTTGTTCGCGCGAGCGCCCAGAAGCTTCAGCAGAGCAGTCTCTTCCGGCTCATACTCCGGTTGCAGACGATGTATTAATCGCTCGGCTTTAGGCCGGAACTGTTCGAGCGTCACGCCTTCATTATATTTCTCGAACACAATCGGATGAATGTAACAACTGCGGCAAACGGTAGCAGTGTTGCCCAGATGTTCGGCTACACGGCGGGCGGCTTGAATGATGTTGTGTTTGGCTTGCTTCTGGTCTTCGGGTTTTCCCATATCGGCGAGGTGCATCGCAGCCAAAAGCGTTCCGCCCCAAGTGCGAAAATCTTTGGCGGAAAACTCTGCCCCGGTTGCAGCCTTGATGTACTCGTTCACATCGCGCGGAGTCACGGGTCGCACGCGACCGTCTTCATCAACATATTCAAACAGCTTTGGCCCGCCGAGCGCTTTCAAATCGCGCATCGCTATTGCCAGTTCTTCGTCAACTATTATTTGCCTGTGACGTATGTGATGTTTGCCGACAAAGCTGAAGATGAGTCGGCCTCCGCGTTTGATCTCAAGATGGCGATTGCGAAACGTAGTCACTCCATAAGTGCGATAGCGTTTGACGCTCATTTCCGAGCCGACGCGGAAATAAAGATCATTGATCAAACGAATCACAATAGCCAATACGCGCTCGCGCGGAAATCCTTCGAGCGCGACATGCTCGTTGGTGATGCGTCTGAGCGCAGGCAGGTTCTCGCCGAAGCGTTCAATTTTTTTGTACTTCTTCATCTGCCGACGGGCTGCGAACGCAGGGTGATACCTGTACTGTATGCGACCGGCTGTATCAATGCCGACTGCTTGTAGATGGCTTCGCGCAGAAGGCGAAATACGCACGTGAGTCCAGGCCGGAGGCAAAGCGAGCGAGCGTATGCGCTCAAGATGAGCTTCATCGTTTATAGGCTGACCTTTGTGATCTTCGTAGAAAAACCCACGTCGTTTTGAGCCGCGCCTGCTCCACCATCGAGCACGCGCGCCACGCTCGACCGTCTCCAGCGGATTTCTGTTGTCGTTCTGCTCGTTCATAGCAATCGCGATTTGCACAGCAATGATTGTGCCAACAAGATAATGATGAACTGATCATCTGGAACTCATCAGTCATCATTCATCGTTCATCATTACCTTCTAAGTCTGTCGTCGAGGTCGTCGAGGTCGCGGATTAGAATCCAGTTGAGGTTGTGAATCAATTCTCTGTGCTTTATGGCTTCGCCTCCGCCTATCCAGACGCGTGTTCCGGCAGGTAAGGCATTGGCAATAGCTTGCAGTTCTTTTTCAGTGTGTGGATTTTGGTCTACCAAACTGAGCGCGAGCAGGCGCGAGCCGGTCAAGCGAATGGCTTGAGCTATTTCAACGGCTGGCAAATCCGTGCCCAGATACACGACTCGCCAGCCTCGCGTAGCGGCAAACAGCGCCGCAAGCAAAATCCCAAACTCGTGACGCTCTTCGGCAGGCGTCGCCAGCACTATCGTCTCTGCGGGTTCAGATGGAGGGTACAGACGAAACAGCGAACTCAACACGTTTCTGAGCAGGTATGTTGCGACATGTTCGTGCGCCACTCCGAATTCTTTGTGTGCCCATCGCTGGCCTACTTCGTCCAGAATCGGAGCGACTATTTTCGTAATCAGTAACCGCGCAGGAAATAGCGTGGCCGCCTGGCTCAATTCAAGATCAGCCGCTACTACATCTATTCGACTGACCGCTTCAAGAAAACGATCACGCACGATTGAATAAGGGTCGGACGAATCAGCCGCTTTTTCCGAATCGCTGATTACCGCATCCAACTCGGCTTCTGTGAACTTCGCCGCCCGGCTTATGCTATGGCCTTTTTCAATCGCTTGCCTCAGCCGTCTGAGCCGCGATATGTCAGCGTCCGAATAAAGCCGCGTCCCCGCTTCGCTTCTAACAGGACGAACAGCGCCATATCTCCGCTCCCAAACTCTCACCACATCGGCTGACAGCCCCGTCAGTTTTGTCACCATGCCAATGCGATATTTTCCCGCGCCAGAAATCACTTCACCGTTTGTCATACTATTCCTATTCTTATAAGCTGTCACAGTATTGTCAAGATAAAATCTAAACAAACTAATAGTATATATACTTTGTCCAGCCTTTTCCCGGTTAAAATCTTGACAAATGCCTTGACTGTGTCTAGGCTATAGATTGGAAGGGGTAAGCTAGATGAAGATACTGATTACAGGGGCAACGGGGCTGATTGGACGCAGTCTTTGCCATGTGCTGACAAGCGAAGGGCACACGGTTGTTGGATTATCTCGTTCGCCTGAACG
>DATEKX010000785.1:0-5403 GCA_035277165.1 Blastocatellia bacterium
AGACAGGTCGCTCCTACGGAGCTTCTAAAACAACTTCTGAAATCTTAAATTCTCAATCGAGCCTGTAGCCCCAAAGCGTGCGATGGCGCGTATAAATGCGAACTGATTTGTCGTGCTCGCCCGAAACCAATCGCTTGCCATCGGGCGAGAAAGCGACTGACAGCACGGGCGCAGTGTGTGTGCCTATTCGAGTAATGAGACTGCGCCGCGCAACATTCCATAAAGCGATTGTTTGATCATCGCTGGCCGATGCGACCTGACTGCCGTCGGGCGAGAAGGCGACGGATTTAATGCGCGCTGCATGTTGGCCGATGACGGCCACCTGGCTGAGCGGCTCGGCTTGCCACAGCCGCACCGCGCCTTCATCTTCGCCCGTGACGAGCCATTTACTGTCGGGCGAAAAACTGACGCTTATAAATTGCCTGTCGTTCATTTGCAGGTTGCTCGACACCTGCCGCTTCTCGACATCCCAAAGCAGAATACGCCCGTGGGCAGTCACGAAAGCCAGCCGCTGCCCGTCAGGAGAAAAAGCCACCCCGTAGATGCTCGAACTGCCATTCGGGATTAAGTCATCGTTGGTATCTACAATCTGGCGGCCTTCGCCGGTTTCATATACGCCTTGCGACGTTGCCACAAAACGCCCATCCGGCGAAACGGCCAAACAATAACTGCCCGGCGATGACTTTAATTCGCCAGTGCTAGTCCAAAGCGCCTGGCCGCGCGTCGTATCCCAAAGCCATGCACTGGTGTCTATGTCGCAACTTGCGAGCAATCCTGTGTCAGACAAAAAAGCCGCTCCTGTGATTCTCGTGCTGTGACTTAGTAAGACATCTTCTTTGCGCCCGCTTTCAGCATTCCAGATGATTATTGATCTATCATCGCTTCCTGAAGCAATGCGCTTGCCATCGCGCGAAAAGGCAACTGCGCGCACAGGCCCGCTATGTTCATTGAGGTTGGCGATGCGCTCGCGCTCCTGCACGCTCCAGATCAGAATCGAGCCATCTCCATGAGTGGAAACGAGCCAGCGACCGTCAGGAGAAAACTCGGCATTCCATACGATGGCCGTATGCTCTAATCGCACGAGCTTTGTCTGTGTTGTCGCGTCCCACAAGATGATAACTTCTGCGCCAGTGGCGAGCAGTCGCCCGTCCGGCGAAAAAGCTGCCGCGCGCCCGTTGTCATGATGAGCACGCTCGCGAAAGATCGGCTTGTTCAGAGGTATGTCAAATACAGTGACGTTGCCTAATCCGTCTACTGTCACGATCTGCGAGCCGTCCGGTGACATAGCGGCCCCTGTCCCGCCGAATTCATCATCAAAGATACTTGTATGCTTGCCCGTATCCACGTCCCAGATTTCCGCTGAATTGGACATTGTGATTTGACGGTCATCGCGGGAGAAGCAAATCGATATGTGATTACCTGCGCTGGCAGGCAATTCGCGCGCTTTCTGCCACTGGCCCACGTCCCACAGAATCAAATTCGACTCTGACATAGAAGCCAGCAACCGCCCATCGTTCGAGAATGCCAAACCCGCGACGTGGCTTTGATGTTCGTTGAGCACTGCTGATTTTTCAAATCGCGTCATGTCCCACACGATGATTGTTTTGTCAAAGCCCCCGCTCGCGAGCAACTTCCCGTCGGGCGAAAAAGCAATCGCGACAACCCAGTCCGTGTGATCTGTGAAGGTGGCGAGCCGCTTGCGCCGCGCGAAATCCCAGACGATTACTTTCGCGTCTTCTCCGCACGAAGCCAGCAACCGGCCATCACGGGAAAAGACCGCTCGCCTGACAGCCGCCGTGTGGCCGTCGCTCAATCTGCTGCTTTCCCATTCTTCATTCACAGACAGCGCCGCCGCCGCCACTGTTGCTGCAAGAACGAGCAGCAGAATTAAACCGCTCGCTTTTACGAGTCCGAGCCTCAAACTCTTTCCGAGCAATTCGCGCTCGCGCTCTGTGCGCTGCGTGTCCGAGTATCGGCGAATGAACCAGAGCTTGCTGATTGGTATGCGCGTTCGCCTGTCAACTACGTAATGCGACAGGTATTGCCTGAACAAACGATTCGCGCGCTCGGTCGCGTCCATCACGCGACCTGTAATCTGATTGATTTTTTCGATCAGGTATTCGTGCATCAACTCATAGCGCCACGGTTCGTCTTCCTGTATCTCGCGAATCAATCGCGCGCTGACAAAGAGATTCAGAATTCGCTCGACCGCAGAGTGTGATGTTTGCGTTCGCTTCGTAATCTCTGAAAGCGGCAAAGTCAATCGCGTGTTCTCGTCCGAGATCAGGCTGCGCAGAAGCAGTTGCGCGCTCGCTTTATCGCCCGATGCTTCGATCACGTCTTCGAGAAAGCTGTGAACGAGCGGTTCTTTGCCTCCCGCTCGCCTGTACTCTTCAAGCGTGTAGATTCGCTTGCTCTGCAATCGCTCGCCGACTATTTGAATTTCCGAAGGCAAAACCGAATCAGCGATAGCAAGGTCGCGCGCCACCTGGCGACTGAGTCCGGGCTCGAACGGCAGCCCTGCGCGCCGCGCGCTCTTTTCGATGATCTCTTCGGCCTGCCCCTGATCGAAACTGCGAAGGTGATAAAGCCGCGAACTCATAAGCGGTTCAACAACACGACCTTCAAATTCGGAACTGACGAGATAAAGAAAATCCGAGCGCATCGCAAATAGAAACTTTACCGGCAGCGCCGCGTGGCTGTGACACTCGGCGATAAAAGAGATGAACGGCTCGCGCTGGCGTTTAGTCTTGAAGTTGACGAAGAACTCTTCAAACTGATCGCACACGATCACGGCTCCCGCGCACATCTCTTCGCAAAACCGCTTGAGATAATCTGATGGATTCTCTTTTTGGCTGACTTCGATGCCGCTCATCCTGCGACACTCTTCGAGCAGCGCGGCTACGGGGTCTTTGTACGAGCGGCAGTAGATAGTTACCAATCCTGCTTCGCGCAGTCTCGGAAGCAGCCCCGCCTTGAGCAGCGATGTCTTGCCGCTGCCAGATTCGCCGAACAAAACGCCGAATCGGAATTCGCCGTGAGCTATCATTTCAAACAGAGCGTGCGTGTCCGTCTGTCGCCCATAGAACCGGTCGCGGTCGGCCTCTTGAAACGGAACCAGCCCGCGAAATGCCGCTCCTTTCGGGGTCGTGTAAATTATGCTTCTGGCACTATGGCGCGCCATCATGTAAACAAACGCGCACGATATTGCGATAAGCAATAAGCTCGCATCTCTTATCCATTCGCCGCCCGTCAGGTAAATGTGCAGGCAGGCGGCAAGCAGTGCAAATGCAGTCGTCACCAGCAGCAATCGCCTGTGACGCGCAACGCGCATCCAGATTGACGCGGTCGAATATGAAGAACTCTTTTCAAGCTCGTTTGAAACATTCAATGCTTGAACATCAGCGCGCATCTCAAGACGCTCTTTAAGACTTTGCAGATCAGACAACAACTCGCGCGCCGATTGATACCGCTCTTCGCGATTCTTCTCCAGAGATTTTCTACAGATGCTTTCCAGTTCGAGCGGGACATCTTCGGTCGAAAGTCCGAGCGGAGCAGCTTCGCCGTTTAGAATAGCTTCGATGATTGTGTTTGCTTGTTCGCATCCGAAAGGCTTTCGCCCCGCGATCATCTCGTAGAGCAAAACGCCGAGTGAAAAAATATCGGTTCGCGCATCCATACTTAAACCGCGCGCCTGTTCCGGCGACATATAGCTCACTGTTCCTGCTATCGTGACGTTGCCTGTTAATCGCTCAGGCTCGCGATCTTGCGCAGTGATCCATTGTGCGAGGCCGAAATCAAGAACCTTCACTCGGCCATCGCGCGCAATCACAATATTCGAGCTTTTAATATCGCAATGAACGATGCCGCGCGCGTGCGCCGAAGCGAGCGCTTCGGCTATCTGGATGCTGATGTCAACAGCCAGCCCCGTACTGAATCGCTCGCGTTCCAATCTGTGCGCGAGGCTTTCGCCTTCGACGTATTCCATTGCGATGAGTGAATAGCCGTCGGCCTGCGCAAGTTCATAGATGGTTGCAATGTTCGGGTGGTTGAGCGAAGCGGCCAGATGCGCTTCTTCGATCAATCGTTGATGAGCAAACTCGTCGGCGGAACATTCCGGCGAAAGCAGCTTCAAAGCGACGATGCGATTCAATCGCGTGTCTTCGGCTTTGTAGACCTGCCCCATCCCGCCCTCGCCTATTTGTTCGAGAATGCGGTAATGCGAAATCATCTGGCTCAATCGTCTTTCAGCCATGTTGCCTGAGTGAATAAGCCGATAGCTAATGCGTGCTTGCCTTGATTTATTGACCGTTTTGCAGCGGCTTTGAGCAAGAGAAGCCAGCCGTGAAAGCGAGGTCGCGCCGCTGTGCGATGGATTATATCACCGAGCATCAGCCTCACAAGGCGGCGCAGGCGGTTTGCAATCGGAGGCGAGTAGCAATATGCTGCGGGTGCGACTTTTCTGGCATAGTTAAGTCAATCTGTTATCAGGAGGTCAAGCATTGCCGAGACTCTTTCTCTACTTTGTTTTCATCTTAATATTTCCTGTTTGTGCCACGGTTGAAGCCGCACAGAAGCAAGCCGATACCAATAACAGGATAACCCTGAATTTCAATCAAACCGACTATCTTCATCGTTGGTCACAAAATGACCAGCACGAATTTACACCTCCGGGTCAAGACGATCTTTCAAAGTGGACCGACATGCTGACGATCAACTTTTACCCGCAAGTTAATGAGGGGGACGGCCTCGCTCGGGTCGCCAATCAGGTTCTTGAGAACTATAAGACTCATCAAGGCAGAGTTCTCAGAACCGTTTCTGTGCCTCGAACCGCCGAAAGACCTGCTGAACATCTGATCGTTGTTGTTTTTGGCAGGCCCACATTTCTGGAAGCTGTCGAAGCAAGGTTTAAGCTGGTTAATGGCAAGGGCGTTTCCATTATTTATTCACACCGGGTGTATGGGAAAGAGGTAGGGCCAGCAATGAGCACATGGCTGAAAGAAAATGGACCTTCAATAGAGAAGGCGCTGATGGGATGGGAGTTCCCCTCTTCACTTGGCAGGTTGCAGAAATCGACGGCACCGAAAAGCCAGCCACGGCAATGAAACAGCTTATGGAACCGCAACCCAAAGGCGTCAGGTGCAGCAATCCTATTGCTGCGCTGAATAGATAGAAAAGCTCTAACTCCCTGAAAATAAAATAACCCTGACACTGTCAACGCCTGGAACGCGCGTTGCACTTATCACGGATGAGCAGTGAATGAGAATTTGCTGCTCGAATCCAAAAACGATGAGAGTCGTTTCGGTCTAACACGCGCACCGTTCTCGGAGCAGCGCGACGCCGGAGTGAGGCCAAAGCCATCGCTTGCCGTCACGCTGCTCAGAGCGGAAATCGCTGGCAGCG
>DATEKX010000786.1:0-8439 GCA_035277165.1 Blastocatellia bacterium
CGCAGTTCTTTAGAAAGCAGTTCATCAATATCTTCAGCTTGAACCAGAGGAAGATCAGCCGGGAGCCGCATCACCAGATCAAAGCCGCGTTCGGCAAGCACGCGCGAAGCCCAGTCAACCGACGCGCTTTCGGATTGCTGCGACTGTTCGACGAGCACATCCCATCCAAGTTGCTCGGCGTGTTCGATGGCTGGCCGGTAGCTTGTAGCTATCACGACTCGATCAGGTTTCGTAGCAATGGCGGCGGCTCGGCTGACATCCTCAAACATAGCCCACGCAAGCAGTCGCCTTTCATCAGGCGAGAGCGTTTGAGCAAGCCGCGTCTTTGCATTCGCCGGGTCTTTGATTGGGATCAACAGGGCTTTCATTTAATAGAAATAACAAGCGATTCAAAGGTGAACTCGTTCTTCCGAATCAGTCCCGAAGGGACGAAAGATATTAGCCCCGTGCGTTAGCGCGGGGTAGCAACACCGCATGATTGACGAGCCCCGGAGGGGCGACAGAAAACACTGCTGTCTGCCGCCCTTTCAGGGCTTGCGGGATTCCATGGGCCAACAACTCCGCGCTAACGCACGGGGCTAATATCTTTCGTCCCTTCGGGACTGATTCAAAAGTTTTTTCTCTCAAGCAAATCATATAACAGCAGCTAGAAATATTTCGTTGCTATTTCAAGCACACTTCGCGCGAGGCGCTGTTTGTCTTCGAGCGTGTTCATAACTGTGTCTGCCACCTCGACGCGCAGGCCGAGTTCTTCGATTTCAGGTTTAATCGCTCGATCAACTTCATCAAGTACGAACAGATCAACGAAGTCTCGATAGATGGACGCAACTCCGCGCGCCGATACTTCGTGGCCCAGATCGCGCAGCATATCAGCCGCAGGGCCTTTCAGCGCGCGGCCTCCGATGATAGGCGTTATGACAACGACCTGAGCGCGTGTTTCCTTCATCGCATCGCGCACGCCCGGCACACTTAGTATGGGATTGATGCTGATGAATGGATTGCTTGGGCAAATGATCAACAGATCGGCTTCGAGTATCGCGCTACGAACGCCCGGAGCAGGCGCGGCTGATTCTATGCGGTCAAAGCGAATCTCGCGCACTTGCGGCTCGCACCTGCGGCGCACGAAATATTCTTGAAAGTGCATCTCGCCTTCGCTCGTCACGACTCGCGTCGGAGTGTAGTCGTTCGTCATCGGCAAGATCACGGACGAAACACCCAGCGAGCGGCGCACGTGATCCGTGACTTCACTGAGCGTGCGCCCTTTTTGCAATTGCTCGGTGCGATAGATGTGCGTCGCAAGATCGCGGTCACCCAGATTGAACCACCGCGACTCGCCGTAGCGCGCAATCCACTCAAGCGCAGAAAACGTGTCGCCCGCGATGCCCCACCCGGTCGTTTCATTTATGACGCCTGCCAGCGTGTAGGTAATGGTGTCTATGTCGGGCGAGATTCTGAGTCCGAATAACTCGATGTCGTCGCCCGTGTTGGCGATGATAGTGACATCCGTCGGCGGCAGAATTCGCGTAAGTCCGAGAAGGAGTTTTGATGCGCCGATGCCGCCTGCTAACGCTGTGATTTTCATGATTGATATAGTCCGGCTATTTCAAATGCAAGTTGAAGGTTGCCATCTGATCAAGTGAGTGTCAACGCCGCGACTGTTTGTCAGAGGCGTGTGCAAACAGTCAGCCCATGCCGAAGCGACAAGCGCTCTTCGGCATGGGCTGATTGTCTGAGTTCGGATGAACCCTGCTTTGGTGGAAATGGTAGATTACTTACTGGGAATCAACACTGTGTCTATTGCGTGAATCACTCCGTTTGACGCGGCTATATCCGGCTGAACGACCTTTGCGTTTTCAATCGTAACTTTGTCCCCGGCTGCCGTGATCTTTAAAGAAGAACCGTCCAAAGGTTTTGCCGTCTGCATGGTCGCTACATCTTTTGCCATCACCTTGCCTGAGACCACGTGATGCAGCAGCAGCTTTTTAAGTTCTTCTTTGTTAGCCATAAGCGAATCGAGCGTTCCGGCTGGCAGTTTGGCAAAGGCTTCGTCGGTCGGGGCAAATATCGTATATGGCCCCTCGGCATTCAGCGTGTCGGTCAGACCTGCGGCTTCGACTGCTTTTGTAAACGTCGTGAAGTTAGTCGCCGCCTTCGTCGTCTCTATGATATTCATCGTCGGCGCGGGCGGGCTTTTAGCTTCTTTTGTTTGTAATGGCTCTTGCGCAAATATTGCTATAGCCGTCACAGCCATCGTTATCGCAACGAAAAGCAAGCTTAGGTTTTTAAACTTCATTGTTTCACTCCTGCTTGAAATGTAAGGCCGTGCTACGGCCTGAGTGCGAATAGCGTCCTCCTTGAATGAGAACACGGTAAAAGGCCCATCACGCTTTCATTGATAAAAAGCAGAGCTGTCTTTAACCGCCGCAGGTGTGAACAAGATTCGGCGGCGCTAAGGCACATGAGCCTTATACCTGTTCTGTTTCTGATTAATAACTTTTGCAACAGGCGTGCCGACTCGGCAATGGCCCTTAAACGGCTGTAGACTTCCTGACGAGTGAGAACAGGTCAAAGATTACAAGTTTAGTATGTAAGAATTGCCTGTCGTTTTTCAAGAAATACCGCGTATGTAATTCATCAGGTGATTACGAATCAGGTTTTCAAACTGGGGCTTTCCTTTATAAGGCCACCACAAGCCTTCTTTGGGAAACTTTTCTCTGAATTCAATTACCTTTCCCCATTGCTCAGTTTCGGCCTTTGATTTCGGCGTGTAAGCTTTCAGATTGAAGTATACGAATATTTGCGGACTCTGTTTTTCATTCCACGCTTCATAAGCCGTGTTGAATTCATGTTCAGTGCCCGTTTCGCCGTCTGCCGTTGGAGTGCCGAAACGCTTCCAGAAGATGCCTATAAGCAGATCACAGTCGGTGATTCTTAGAATCGGGTCAATCAATCCCTGCGGCCCTTCGAGATGAAAGCCCGGATACGTGTCGGTTTCCCACCGCGCTAATACAAGAAGCAGTCCACGATCAGCCGCAACAGTGCGATTAATTTCCTCAATGACGGATGGCAGCACATCACGTTCAGGCTGGACATCACCGGGCGAGGCAACCACGATACGGAAAATTCGCGGTTGCTTCTGGAATCCGCTTTCATGCAAATCGCGCTCGCGACGTTTCATTCGACTATTCAAATCTTCGACGCCGTCGAGCAATTCTCTGACCGAAAATTTCTTCCGCAATTCAGGAACGATGATCTGTGGCTCGTTCATTTCTTCGTAGGCGAGCAGGTCTTGATACGAGACCAGCGCTTGTGCAGAGCCGAGCACGGGAATCATCTGCTTGATGTCGATTTTGAAATTGCTGTTGATTTCGGCAAAGGCCGAGCGGATGACGGCGAGGAAAGCGCGGCGGGTCTGTTCTTTGCCGATGATAGAGATGAAGATTTTGCGGTCTACCATATCGGCTTTGATCCTGGCGCGATTTTCACCATCGTGCAGAAAGACGCCGTTCTTCCAGTAATCTTCTGCAGTGATGTACTGACTCATCCGCACTATGAAGCGCGAGATGACAGAGTCGGGCAGCGTTTCGTAATGGTATTGGAACTTCAACGCGCTGGTATCTTCCCACTTGATGTCCGGTTCGTTGTCGTGCAGATGGCGCGGAATTAGATAATGACCGCGCCGGTCTGTAAACTCGAAACACAACTCGAAATGGCGCATCACGTCAATCAACCTGCGATGCGTGTGTGACGGATAGCGATTCTTGGCATTCGGCAAGCCGGACAGGATTTCGCCAACTTCGTTCAGGTAAAATTGCCCTTGAGTCTTGACCAATCGCTTCGAGGTCAGCAACCCGTACACGCCTTGCGTGACCCAGCGCGGATTGAGTACCTGCATGTCGCCCGGAAATCGAATGACGATACCAAGATCGTGCAGCAATCCCAGCAAAGACCTGCGAATGTCTTCGTCGTTCAAGTTTTCTTCGCTGCAGATTTCCAGATATTTTTCGACCGGGATATAATCAGCTTGCATGCCTTTCAGTCGTTGTTTGATGGCGACCCATTCGCGCGGCCAAAAGTCGCGTACATGTTTCAACTTCTCGACCTCGCGGGCAATCGCCGCTTTCAACGCTGGAATGCCTTTGCCTGTCGCACATGAGGTTTCAACAAACTTTCTTATGTTGTACTTCGCCTTCAAAGCATTACGATCAAGATTGAGCGCGCGTTGACCTTTCAACTGATCAATCTGGTTGATAACGATGATGATAGGAGAATCGCCGCCGAAACTTTCGATCAGTTTAAGCCAGTATTCAATATTGCTGATTTGATCGCCTTTGCGAGCATCCACCACCAGCAGGTAAAGGCTGCGCGTGGTCAGAAAAAACTGATGGGTTGAATGCTGAATTTCCTGCCCGCCGAAATCCCAGATGTTCAGTTTGACCGGCTCGCCTTTACTCTTCACTTGGCTCTGTACAACCTTCATTTCGTCGCTGATCTCGACGCCTAGCGTTGTCTCTTTCTGTGGATTGTAAGTATTGTGAATTATCCGCTCGACCACAGAGCTTTTGCCGACCTTGCCGTCTCCGACCACCAGCACCTTTGCCTCATTTAACCGCTCTCCGCTTTTCAGACCAGCAATCGCAGCAAAAATCGCCTTCACGTCTTGCGGATTGGCTAACGTTTCAGGCGGAATGGGCAAGTGATTACCTCTGAGGTCAAGGTCCGTCAGGTTAGTCAAGTTGGCAATCTCAGGCGGTACACTCTTTAGGTGATTACCTCTGAGGTCGAGGTCCATCAGGTTAGTCAAGTTGGCAATCTCAGGCGGCACGCTCGTCAGTTGATTATCGCTGAGGCTGAGGCCAGTCAGGTTAGTCAAGTTGGCAATCTCAGGCGGTACGCTCGTTAGTTTATTGTTGCCGATGTAAAGGCGGGTCAGGTTGGTCAGCTTCGTTATCTCCAGAGGTAAGCTCTTAAATTGATTGTAGCTAAGCCAGAGCCTTGTCAGGTTAGTCAGATTGGCGATCTCCAGAGGTAAGATTGTCAGTTGATTGTCCCAAAGGCCAAGATAATCGAGGTTAATGAGTTTGGCTATTTCTGGCGGCAAGCTGGACAATTTATTAAAAGCAAGTTCAAGTCTGATCAAGTTGTGTATTTCTGTGATTTTGATCGGTACACTCATCAGTCGATTGCTGCGGAGGTCGAGGTCCGTCAGGTTAGTCAAGTTGGCAATCTCAGGCGGTACGCTCGTCAGTTGATTATCGCTAAGGCTGAGGCCGGTCAGGTTGGTAAGCTTGGCGATCTCAGGCGGCACGCTCGTCAGTTCATTGCCGCTGAGGTCGAGTTGCGTTCGACCGTCCTTTGCTGCCTGTTCGATGAGTTCGAGAACTTTCTGATTGTCGGCCATGTCGTCCTCTTTCACTGAAAAGTAAAGGGATACTACTTCGGCAGGTGCGAGATTACAATCTTTTCTAGGGCGGGATTAAGCGAGCAGGCAACAAGGCACGCCCAAGACTTTTTCAGCTAGTCGTTAGGGCGTGCCTCGTTATTCGTTATGCTTCGCTTTATTCGTAACGCAGCGCGACCATAGGGTCTACGTTTGCGGCTCGTCGCGCTGGCAGGTAGCAGGCCAGTAATGCCGCCGCTGCCAGTATCAGTAAAGCAATGGCAAACGTCGCAGGGTCAACCGCGCTCACGCCGAACAGAAAACTTTTTATCAATCGCGTCAACCCCAATGCCGTCGCTAAACCGATTGCCAGCCCTGCGAGCGTGAGCATAATTCCACGCCTCATCACCAGTTTCAGGACATCTGTTTTCTGCGCGCCCAACGCCATGCGAATGCCGATTTCGTGCGTCCGTTTTGAGATCGAATAACTCATCACGCCGTAGATTCCAATCGCAGCAAGCGCCAGCGCCAGCAATCCAAAGCTGCCCAGTACCGAAGCCGCTATGCGCGCAGGGAGCAACGGCAGGCTCATTCGCTCGATCATCGTGCCGCTGGAAACAGGCAGGTGCGAATCGAGTTGCTGCACTTCGCGACGAACGGCGGTCAGCAGTTGTTGTGCATCTTGTTCGGCGCGGACGACTACAGATGTTGCCCCTGAGTAAGATTGCCATATCGAGCGATAAACAAATGGGCGCGGGTCTTCGTTCAAGCCTGCGTACTTGCCGTCTTCGGCCACACCTATGACTTGCCTCATCGGCGCGCCGGGTTCGCCCATAGTGAAGCGCTTGCCTATGGGGTCTTCGCCCGGCCAGAAACGGCGCGCGAAAGTTTCATTGATGATGGCTACGAGAACCGCTTTCTCGTCATCCTGCTCGGTGAAATCGCGCCCTTGAACGAGGCGCGTGTCCATCGCCTGAAAATATCCCGGACTGATGCGGCTGTTGAGCGCCACAGGCGTATTGGGAGTGCGCTCAAGCGGTTGGCCTTCGATGAAGATCGAGGTTCTCGAAAAATGAAGATCAACAGGAACCATATCGGCGATTCCAGCCGATTGCACGCCGGGCAGTATGCGCACACGCTCAAGCAATCGTTTCTGAAACTCTCTGCCCTGTGCGCTATCGTATCCCTGCAATCGCAACTCGAATGACATTTCTATGGCATTCTGCGGGTTGAAACCGAGCTTGAGTGTTTGCGCCTGCTGCAACGCGCGCAGCATCAACCCGCCGCCTATCAACAACACGAGCGACAACGCAACCTGAAAGACTATCAATCCGTTTTTCAACCACGAGCGCCTGTGACGACCTAATGAAACTTCGTCCTTTAACGCCGACACCAGATCGGTCTTTGTCGCCTGCAAAGCTGGCAGCAACCCGAAGAGCACGCCCGTCACAAACGACAGCACGCCTGTGAATATCAGCACGCGATAATCAATTTGCAGGTTAATCGCCACCGGCACGTTCACAGGCATTTTGATCGCTGTTGCGAGCTTTATCAGCCACGAGGCCAACAGCAACCCCAGCAGCCCGCCGCAAAGCGATAACAGAACGCTTTCGGTCAACAACTGCCGGATCAAACGCAAACGGCTCGCGCCGACGGCCAAGCGCACAGCTATCTCCTTGCGCCGTTCGGTCGCGCGAGCAAGCAGCAGGTTTGCCAGATTAGTGCAGGCCAGCAACAACACCAGCCCGACGACGACCATCAACACGCCGATGAAACCCATCAACGCGCCACGCATCGTGCCGCCGATCATGCCGGGAGGTGAAAGCGTGACGCGCTTGCCTTCGTTGACATCAGGAAACTCGCGGGCCAGTTCCAAAGCAATCGAGTTGATCGAAGCCTGCGCCTGATCCATGCTGACTTCGGGTTTGAGACGGCCCTGCATGAAAATAGATTCAGACCCTCGGTTGTCGAGCCCGTTCGAGCCGACCTCGATTTGCGCCTGCATCGCGATGGGGAACCACATCTGCGGAGACGAGATGATTTCAGTGCCGTAGAAATCTCGCGGCGCAACGCCGATGATGGTGTAGGAGCGACCATTGACGATCACATCACGGCCAATGATGTCAGGCGCGCCGCCGAACCGCTGCTGCCAGTATTTGTAGCTGACGACCGTTACGGGATGCGCGCCCGGCGCTCGGTCATCGTCCGGCGAAATCACTCGCCCAAGCGCTGCGTTCACGCCCAGCACCTCGAAGTAATTGCCCGTGACCAGATAACCCCACAGCCTTTCATTTACGCCATCGTAGCTCAGACTCAACTGCGCGTATTGATAAGCGATGAGGCCGGAAAACACATCGTTTTTATCGCGAAAGTCTTTGTAGTTCGGGTACGAAAAGGTGGGAAACATCCTGTTACTCGACAAGTTGTTGAGCGATACGATCTGCTCAGGCTTCTCGACGGGCAACGGTTGCAGCATTACTTTATTAATGAGACTGAAGATGGCCGTATTCGCTCCCGTGCCAAGCGCGAGCGACAGCACAGCCACGACAGTGAATCCGAAATTTTTGATTAACATCCGCACAGCAAAACGCAGGTCTTGAATCATTTCATCCTCCCATCGGTATGATTGAAACCACAGCGCATCCCAAAACGCTCCCAGGCTGCGGCGCAATAAATAAAGTTTCCCTTTCCAATTTAGCTTGTCCCATTCTGCGAGCATCGCTTCGCGATGACGGAGTTCGGCCTCCCACTCCTGTCGCCAGTCTGCGCGCAAACGGCGCGGCACGATCAGGCCAATGAAATTGATTAGCCACAAATAAGGTTTTGAAAATCTGTTTTGCTCAAACATAAACTACTCGCATCGAAGCGCCGCCATCGGATCTGTTTTTGTTGCGCGGCGCGCAGGCAAATAACAAGCTATCAGGCTTGTGCCCGCAAGCAACAATGCAATTACCAGATAAGTCAACGAATCGGTCGCGCGCACTTCAAACAGCAGCGACTCTATCCACCGGGTCAACGCAATGGCGCAAAGCAGTCCGATCAACAACCCCGTCATTACG
>DATEKX010000787.1:0-4912 GCA_035277165.1 Blastocatellia bacterium
CTTCCCATCCGCGCCGTGCAAAGTTCGTGAATGATGCGGCCCGGCGCTGTCAGATTGCTGCCGCTCCAGGTCATCTCTGCCCCGGCAGCTTTCAAGACCTCCTTACAGCTTTCGGCGGCGTCTTTCGCCATCTCGCGTTCGTTGTCCGAATGCTCGATGTGAATCTTCAAAACCGGAATGCCCCAGGCATCTACGACTCCGTTCGGGTCTATCTCGGCATAGTTCTCAAACCTCGAAAGCATTTCAGCGCGCGTCGTCATCCAAAACGACGTGGTGTACCAGTGGCGCACGCTCTTCTTGAACTCCGAGCCGAACCCAGCCGTGAACCGCGAGTCTTTAGCCACACCCGGATACATTCCAATGCTTGCACCGCACTCGAATCCATAGCCTCGAATGAATCGCGGATGCTTTGTTTGTTTATCAAGATTTCGGAATCTTGGAATGTAAAGGCCCGACGCTTTGCCGTCTTCGTTGACAGGAGTACGCCCTGCGAGCACGTTGAAGATACCGCCCGCGCCGGGGCCGCCAAAATGATCTACAAGATAGTGGCCGAGCACGCCTGACGAATTGCCAAGCCCGTTAGGGTGCTGGCGTGATTTCGAGTTCAACAGTATCCGAGTAGATTCGAGCGTCGAGGCCGCGACTATGACCACGCGAGAAAACGCTTCGTACTCATTGCGCGTCACTCGATCAACGTAGGCTACTCCTTTTGCGTTTCCCGTGTTCGTGTCAACTATGATGTGGCGCACGACCGAATTTGGCCTGAGCGTCATCAGGCCGGTCGCAGCGGCAATCGGAAGCGTTGACACAACCGAATTGAACATAGCGCCTGTGTCGCAGCCTTCGCCGCAGTTGCCGCAGAAGTGGCATTTATGACGCCCTTTCATGTGCGGTTTGGGCTGCCCGGTCAGCATCGCCACGCGCGAAGTAATCGCCCTTCGGCCCGTCTTCTCAGCGCCTTTTTTGAGCATTTGCTCGCCGCACGTGAGCGGCATCGGTGGCATAAATTTTCCGTCGGGCAGAAACTCGATTCCGTCACGATTGCCGCTGACGCCGATGAACTCTTCGGCCTTGTCGTAATAAGGAGCGATCTCTGCATAACTGACGGGCCAGTCATCGCCGAACCCGTCGTGGCTTCCCGATTTCAAATCTATGTCCGACATCCGCCACGAAAATCTTCCCCAGTGCAGAGTCTTCCCGCCGACTATGCGAGCGCGCACCCACATGAATGGCTTGCCCGGATCGGTCGTATAAGGATGCTCGGTATCCTTGACGTAAAAGTGACGGCTGAATTCGCTCGCAGTATCTTGCATCCACTGATCGTGATCTTTCCATCCCGGCGCGCCGAATCCTCGATACATGGACTGCCAGGGCCATTTGTGCGAGTTCATATCGCGCTCAAGATTGACGGGCGGCCCGGCTTCCAGAACCAGCACTTTCATTCCGCGCTCGGTCAACTCTTTGGCGGCCATTCCGCCTGATGCGCCTGAGCCTATGATGATTGCGTCGTACACTATCTGCTTTGCCAAGTGTAGTCTCCTTAGCTGACCAGGATAGAAAATTTCAATACGGGTTCGATGTTGTGCTCCGGTAGAATCGCGAAACCGTAGCACAGCCGCGAGCCTCTGTTCAAGAAGAAATGATGAATGCGCTATGCGATCAACTTGGACTTAGCCGTCTCGCGCCGCTCGCGCGAAACCGCAAGCTGCACAAGGTCGCGTGTGAAGAATAGATCAAGCGTCCAGTCCATCATTACTCGCACGCGCTTTTCAAGCTGCGGTATTCGCATCAGGTAATAAGTTCGCCACAAAAACCATGCGATCCATCCTGAGAAGCGATACCCCATCACATCGGCTACGCCAGTGCGCTCGCCGACTATGGCCATCTGCCCCATCGTGTCGTACTCGAATGGCTCGCGCTTGCCCCTGCCGAAATGGGATGCGATGTTGCGACCAGCGCGCTTGCCTTCGCGCACAGCATGTTGAGCAGTCGGCGGATGCGGCTTGCCCGTCTTCGGATTGATTATGTGAGCACAATCACCGAGCGCCCACACATTTCTGAAGCCTTCTACTTCAAGGTATTGGTTAACCAGAATGCGCCCGCGTTCCTTAGCTACGTCAAGCTGCGCTATCAGCGGGTTGGGCGCGACACCCGCGCCCCAGATGATCGTCTGCGTTCTGATGCGCTCTCCGGTTGAAAGCTCGAAGCTGTCTGATTCGACCTTCACGACGGCAGTGTTAGTGCGCACATCTACACCACGCTTGCCCAGAATTTTCTCTGAAAAAGCTCCGAGCTTCTCATTCATCTCAGGCATCAATCGCGGACCGGCTTCGATCAACATCACGCGAATCTGTTTGTGGTCAATTTCAGGGTAATACTCTGCAGCTTCGCGCACGAAATCGTTCAACGCGCCCACCACTTCAACTCCTGTCAGCCCTCCGCCCACGACGGCGAAGGTTAAAAGTTCGCTCGCTCTTTCAGGCTCGACAGCGGCTTCTTCGAGCGCGTCAATCGTGTGATTGCGAACGTAAATCGCATCACCGAGCGTTTTGAATGGTATCGAATGTTCAGGCGCGCCGGGTACGTTGAAATAGTTAGTCACGCCGCCCATCGTGAGCACAAGATAATCATAGCTGAACTGGCGGGGGCTGCCCGTGAGGCTGTGCCGCGCTGCGACCATCTGCGCTCGCAGGTCAACGCTTTCGACACTGACCTCGGCGAAGCGCGTGTGGCGAAGAAGCTTCCTGAGAGGACTGACGATGTGGCGTGTGCCGATGCTGCTTGCGCCCGCTTCGGGCAGCATCGGGGTGAATAGAAAAAAGTTCTCGCTGTTGAGCAGCGTGACCGAAACTTTCTTTTCGCGCTTGAGACGCTTTTCGAGTTCGAGCGCCGTATACAAACCTGCGAACCCGCCGCCTATTATGACTACTTTCTTTTCAGACATCATATCCTCTCATCGCTTGCGGACTTGAAAGCGGCTTCCAGAGCCAGTTTCGCGTTTTCAGAATGGCAGCATTGGCTCTGCATCTTCGCTTGGTTCAGGCTCCGCAAGTTCGAGCCGATGACCAAGACCTCGCCTGTCAGCTTCGTTGCGAATCAGCTTAGCCTGCGCTTTGGTCGCGGGCGCATGGCCTTCGCGCGCGAGGCGGCGAGTCAAACCTGCGGGCTGGCGCGAGCGATAATTCAACGAGTCGAGCGAAAGAGCGCGAGCGCCGCTTTCAGCTATGGCACAAATTGCGCCGCGAACGAATTGGTCTGTCATAGGCAGAGGCACAAAAGCCGGTGCCCATAGCAAGTAAGTTGGAATACCTGCCTCAGAGAGTCGCTTGATGACCGCAAGGCGTTCGCTTGTAACAGGAGCCCACGGCTCTATCACGCGCGCGAGGTTGTCATTCATGATAGAGATGCTCATGCCGACAGCAACGCGCGGAAGCCTTGTGAGTATGTCAATGTCGCGCTCGACGAGCGATTGTTTTGTGAGTATGAACAGGCTGTGCTTCGGGTGGCGCTCGAATACTTCAAGCATTCGGCGCGTGATCTGATAGCGTTCTTCGGCGGGCTGGTACGGATCGGTCGCGGTTGACATGAAAATTCTTGCGGGCTGGCGCTTGCGCGCGAGTTGTTGTTCGAGCAGTTCCGGCGCGCCCTCTTTGACATCAACATAAGTCCCCCACTTTCTATCTTCAAGCTGCTTGTGCGCCATGTGGGGTACATAGCAATAGGCACAGCCTACGGGGCATCCGACATAAGGATTCAGCGTGAAGCCGCCCATGCCCGAAGCGTTCAGCACAGAGCGCGGCTGAATGACTTTCAGCTTAACCGCATGTTCTGGTTTGCGCGGATGGCTCACAGGAAAATTATAGGTACGAAGACAGCCATCAGCAATCAGATCATAAAGTTCAATGTGAGAAGTCGGTGCGCTGACACTTCAGGTGTCAGATTAAGAAGAGTCGGAGAAGTGTTTCTGAAATTTGCGATTTCAGATTTGAAATCGCAGTGCTGTCAGGCTTTCGATTCCGCCGTCGCAAGCTTGAGCGAAAAGACTCGGTTCAAGCGGTCGCGGTTTTCAATCACAAGTCGGAGATTTTTACGCGCCGCCTCGACTAAATCATCTTTCCCCGTAGCCGCAGCCTTTTCTAGAAGCGTCTCGGCGTCTTCGACTATACGGTCAGCTTCGGTGAGTATCCTACTGAGGGCTTCGTTTGAGAACACAGTGGGATCCTTCCTGCTCGAATCTAGGCCAAGGGTCATCTTGAAGCTTTAATTTGTTGACACCCAGGAGCCGTTAAGAGTATAAAGGTGGTGCGTTTGATCTAATCAATCCAAGGAATATCTTAGCCCCCACAGCGTTGATATTCCTCAGTTACGCACCACCGATACTCCCGAGCCGCGGCCCCACCCGTGGCTCGGACGGTCACTTCCCACGAAGCGGACAATATCATATCAATCAATCGGTTGCAATAGGAAAGTTAAGGTAAACCCTTAGCTGCCTGAATGCGCTGGGTTGACCGGGAGCCTCCCCGGATTTCTTGGGCTAGCCCCCAAGGAGAGGTTTCATAAGGTGCGACAAACTTTGAAAAAGCGCGCGGCAGAGCTGGAACAACGAATCAAGGAGCGGGCCGAGGTGGTCAAACGTATGCTCAGGGAATATCGCGAGACCCAGCGGGCCAGTTCCGCAACGCTTAAGGCAACGCCGCAATCGCGCGAACGTGCGCGGCTCCTCAAGAAGCGGCTCGATGTCGAACGCGCAAACGCCGAGTATATACAACTGCAAAAAGAGCTTGATCTGATTCGCAGCCGAATGCAGACGAGAAAAGCGGTGAAGGGGTGAGCGGGTGAAAAGGTGAAGGGGTGAGCGGGTGAAAGGGTGATTCAATCCTTGCACCTTCTTTTCACCCTTTCACCCGCTCAC
>DATEKX010000788.1:0-2870 GCA_035277165.1 Blastocatellia bacterium
ACGGGCGCTAATTTTTTTCAGCGCCCTCCGCCTTGCTGCTCGAATTCCGATTGAGTTTGTCGCCTCTCTCGGCTGCTCCGCCGAGAGAATCCCATATCTCTTCTATCCCATGCCCGACTCGCTCTATGCGAGCCGCAAGCTCATCTTTCTGCGAATAGATGTCTGCGCCCTGACTGTAGAGCTGACCGAACTTTACATGTGCCTGACGATAAATTCCTGCCACCGTTCTGTCATCGGAAAAACCGAGCAGTAAGAATGCGAATGTGGCAACCACAAGCGACGCGGCAGTTGCAAAAGTCCAGCGCGGGCCGGGAGCCGCTCGCGGCATGAGGCGAGCAGCAATAGTCGTTATGCGACTGGCAATAGTGCGTCGCACAACCTGTTGTCGCGCGATTGCGGCGAGTTTATCAAACAGCGATTCGGGCGATTCCACTTCTTCGTATGTATGGACTGAATGACATGAGGCGACTGCATAGACGACATCAGTAAGAAGGCTTGAGCAGAGGTTGCATTCGGCGGCATGTTCTTCAAAGCGATGATAGACGGACGCGGGCACAAAGCCATCAAGAAATTCCGTTATCTGCTCCTCGAAGGCGTGACAGCCGAATCCCGCATTCTCAGCCGCGATGGTTATCAGAGCGGATTCAAGCACGGGCGAGGTATCGAACTCGTCATCCATCTTGCAGTCGTGCAATGCGCCTTTGACTTCGTCGAGCAGCGAGCGGCACGCGCGGCATTGTAGCGAGTGCTCTCTAAAAAGCGTCGCATCTTTTGAATGAAGCGCGCCATCCAGGTAGTCACTTATTTGATCCTCGAATCTACAGCAATCCATATCGTTTCAGCGGGCTAAAACTCCCGCCCTCCCAAAATACTCCCTATCCGGCTGCTGGTAGGCCAGCCAGTAGCAAGGGCTATAATCTTGATCTTAGGTCGCGGCCATTGAGCGCAGGGAAGCAAGGCTCTAGAACTTCCAGCCCCTCTCACCCGCTGGCCGCTTTAGTCCGGGTTCACCTTCATTCTACGCAAGACCTTGGCCAACTCGATTCGTCCACGGTTGATGCGGCTCTTGACGGTGCCTTCGGGTATCTTCAAAAGATCAACGATCTCTTGATACGTCAACTCCTCTATGTCGCGCAGGATGACGCATTCGCGCAGGTCAGGTGAAAGCTTGTTGATCGCAGCAAGCACTTGCAGCCTGCGCTCCTGGCGTTCGAGCGTGCGTTGCGGGCTGTCGCTCGCAGCGGGAAGATGGTACTCGTGATCAGCCAGATCGTCGCCTGTGTCAGTTGGTGTGCGTTGTCGTTTGCGATAATCGTCAATGACCAGATTGCGCGCAAGGCGCATCAACCAGTTCGACAAATCGCCTAGAGCCGCGTCGTACTGATTGAGCGAGCGGTAGACGCGAATAAAGACTTCCTGCGTCAGGTCTTCTGCCGCTCCGTGGCTCGACGTGAATCGGTAGGCAAGGTTGTAAATCCTGCGCGAATACTGACGCACGACCTCCGCCCAGGCCTGCTGATCGCCTTCGAGACAACGCTGAACCGTTTCAGCATCGGTTGATGTCAACGCAAGTCTTGCTCCCACCTGTCGCCTTCTCGTTAAGCTATTAAATATTCAAGTCTTCCAAACTCGCTTAACGAGATGGTGACGAAAAATGTTTCATTCTGAGCACGTCCCCTCAAATCTTTCGGATGATGGCGTGCGAGCCGCAAGGTTCTGTGCTAGAATCCCCGCTCGACAGCCTGTCCTACAGGCTTTATTAAATCAAGGGATAATTTCATATGTGCCCTTGATTTCAAGAATAGTATAACACGGAGATTTTCGATTCGCTGTGAGTGGGAAGCTCAAGACCATACTTAGCCTTGCGGTCGGCGCGCTGTTCGTCTACCTGTTTGTCCACAATCTCAATCTGGGCGACGTGTGGAACAAAGTTCGAGCGGCGAACCGCCTGCAACTTGGCCTTGCTCTTGCTCTGCTGGTTGGCACCTACTTCGTTCGAGTGTTGCGCTGGCGGCAACTTCTCAAGCCCATGGCGCAGCCGCCGTTGAAAGCCCTGTTTCGAGCTACGATGATTGGATTTTCGGCGCTCTTCCTGATGGGCCGAGCGGCTGAGATGATCATCCGCCCGGCGGTGCTCTCAATCAAAGAGCGAGTCCATCCTTCTGCGAGCTATGCGACAGTGATGATCGAGCGCGTGTTCGACATGGTGATGGTCGTTATCTTTTTCGCGGTCAATCTGGTCTTTTTTGAATACAGCGAGCGCGAGCATAACGCGGATGCGATGCGGCTGTTCGGATGGATCAAAGTGACAGGCGCGCTTCTGCTGATAGCGGCGGCGGCAGGCGTGTACGGGCTCTCTGTTTTCAGGCGTCGTCGCGAAGCGGCCTTAAGCCGTTTGGAAAAGAAGTTCAATCGCTTGCCGAAAAAAGTAGGGCGAGGGTTGATAAGTTTACTCGAACACATATCAGAAGGACTCGCCGTTTTGCATGATGCGCGAAGCCTGACGATAACCGTTTCATACACTGTGCTGTTGTGGCTGATGGTTGCGACTGCGCACTTGCTGGTCGTGCGCGCATTCGGGATTCACTACGATCAGGTGCCTTTTACGGGCGCAGTCTTTGTCATGGGGCTTTCGATGTTAGGGTCCGTAGTTCCAACGCCGGGTGGAGCAACAGGGCCTTTCCACATAGCGACGGCTGCTTCGCTGGCGTTCCTCGGCGTTGATCAAGACATTGCAAAGTCCGTCGCCATCATTCTTCATCCTCTTATCTTCGTCCCCGCCACTCTGTTCGGCATGTTTTACATTGCAAGAGAGGGGCTGTCGCTTGAGCGGTTGAAACACTTTGGTGAGGACGAGACAAAAGATGAGC
>DATEKX010000789.1:0-2703 GCA_035277165.1 Blastocatellia bacterium
GGCTTGATGACGGCTTCGGCCTCGCCTGCTTCCGCGATCAACTGGGTCACGCTCACTGCAAAGCGGTAACCCTGTTTAGGCACGGTCTCGATATAGAGTCCGCCGTCCGGGCGTTCGCCAAGTAATTTCCTGAGCGATGAAATCATCACTGCAAGGTTGGCTTCTCCGGCATCCGAATCGGGCCAGATTCGCCTTATCATCTCGCCGCGTTCAAGCACACGCCCTCCGCTTTCAACCAGCACTACGAGCGCGTCAAACGCCTTCGGAGCGAGTTGTATAACCTTGCCATCACGTAAAAGTCGTCGCTCTGCCACATCCACGCGAAAAACATCGAATTTGTATAAGTGCCCCATTTGTAACGACATAAAGAACTTTAAAGTCGGCTTTAGAAATTTTTTAGGCGCCGCTAAAGACTTAAATTCAGCTTTTCGATTAGCGTCTGCCGTGTGGAGAGCAGCGGTGTTGGGCCAACAATGGTGAGAGATTCAACAGGCCCAACGCCGCGATGATTATAAGCATAGATGTCAAGCGCGGCAAGACATGAGAAACAACTTGATTAAGAGAACCGATTTCACATCTCAAATGGATGGCTTGCGCGGCCATCGCGCGGTTGTCGCGATCACGCTGATTATGTGGTTTGCGGCGCGCGTATCGGCGCTCGACGCGCGAGATCAAACGCAAGCTCAAGCGCAGGCCGCGCCGCCCGATTTGCAGATCACGCAGGTCAAAGCGCTCTCTGCTTCGACTGCAACCGCTACGACCGATGTTGAAATCAGATGGACTGCGCAGGTTCCGCGCCTTACTACAATTGACGGATTCGATATTTCTCTCGAAGTGCGATACGGCGACGGGTCGAAAAGCGCGGCCCGTCGCGAACAGCTCAGGCCGTCTGCGCGGTCGGCCATTTTGCAAGTGGCGACTCACCCCAAACCAAACAGTAATGCGACTGTGAAGGGCTTCAAGGTTACGGTGAAAGCGAGATTCAAAATTGCTTCATCCTTTACGGTCTCGCAACAGGTAGCTGCGGCTCAAGGGAACTCGTTTCGCGCGACCGCAGGTTCTTCGAGCGCGAGCCAGCCCGAAGTCTTCATAACGCTGGCCCGGCTCATCACTCAAGGGTGCCCGCAGGGCAAGCAATGCGTCGAGGTGAAATGGACAGCCGTTTCTCCGCGCAATATCACGATCAACGATTTCACTGTAAACATTGACGCGCTTCACAAGGATGGAACGCGAAGCGCGGATTCTAAAACCGTGAGCGGCACAGACCGCCAGACGAGGCTTTCGGCAGGGGCGAGCGGCTCTGAAGTCGAGTCGTTCAAACTAAACCTCCTGACCAGTTTTTCCTCGCTCGATACCAAGACCGTCGTCAAGGAAGGGGCATTGGCCCGGATTATTGCTGAAACCCAGGAGCGGGCCAGCAAGTGACTTCAAATTCGGCTTCAAATAAATGGCTTTCGCAGATTGAGATTTTCAAACTGTCAAAATTTCAAATTTAAGGAGAAGAATCATGAAAAAGAGTTTAATCGCAATGTCACTTATGTTTGTGTTCACATTTAGCTTCGCTTCAATGCCGACAGCAAATGCCCAGTGCAACGTGCCTCCGGTCGTCAAAGAGCTTGCAAAGAAGCTTGCAGACAAATGCAAGTCGCTTGAAGGAACCAACTCGAAGTTCGCAGATTGCTCGAAGAAAATCACGACCTTCAAAACCCTTGTGCAATCCTGGAACGAACTTGTCGGCAACAGCTCGCTCAAGATCGGGCCGCGCGAGATGGCGTGGGACACACCGCAGATCGGAAACCTTGTAGCTCCTATTGACCGCCGCTTCGTCAGCCAGCTTATCGAAGAAGGCAAAGGCGCCACCATCAGCGTTAAGAAGACCGGAGAAGGCAGAGCCGTTTGCGAAGTTTATATCTGCGCAGTTGACATAGACACGCAAGCCGAAACCAGCCTGGGTTCTTTCACTTTCGATAATGACGCGAAACCGGGCACTGTGCAGACGAAATCTTTTTCCGCATCTCAGGTCGGCAAAAAAGTGATCGTCGTCCGGCTCAACAGCAAAGGGCTTGCTGCCAGATTCCCGTTCGAGTTCAAGGCGAGCAAGAATTAAGCGGCACCAAATCCAAAGGAGAAAGACTATGACACGCAAACTACTGTTTCTCTCAATGTATACACTGATAGTTTCACTGGTCGTTCTTGGCCTGACCCAAAGCAACGCGCTGATCACACAGGCTGCAGTAGCATCTCCGATTCAAGGCGTAAGCGCCACAAATCCTTGCGGATTGAACGCCAAAATCACAGGCACGGCTAGAAAAGGTCAGCAGGGAAACAATGATATTGTGCAGGTAAACTGGGAGTTCAAGAACCTCGCACAATGCTTGAAAGTTGACAAGACCGAAGTCGAAGTTACGATCACGCGAGGCGGAACGCCATCCGTCGGCAAGTTCACTATAAACGGCAACGGGACTGTCGCCACTGTGCTAGTGCCTCGCGTCACACCGGGCGCTGCCAAGACGCCTTCGACCATCAAGGCTACGATCAAATCTGCGGCGTCGCTAACAACAAATAGCGCCGATGTTTCGCAGGCTCTGATCGGAGCAGAGAACTAACTCTTTAAGTAAAGGGCGGCATTTACAAGCTGCCCTTATCGAAACCCGACAAGCATCGTTTCAAACCAGAAGCGGCGAGCGATTAGCTCGCCGCTCA
>DATEKX010000790.1:0-7171 GCA_035277165.1 Blastocatellia bacterium
TCAAGATTGAATCGTTACGGCGTGACGGCTTTCTTAACCGCTTTGCCCACTTTCTTTGTACCCTTCACAGTGCCTTTAGCTATGTTCTTGCTGCCGTGAGCAACGTGTTTTCCAAAGTGCTTGCCACCGCGCGCAACGCGACCGTGTTTGACATTGCTGCCAAGGCTTTTGCCAGCCTTGCCCATCTCTTTACCGCCTTCTTTCATCTCCCCTTTTGTGGTCGGTTTCGGTTTCGTAGTGTCGTCCTGTGCCATCGCATAAGGTGAGAAAACCGTGAACGCCACAAGCGCTGCACCCGTCAAAAATATCTGGCTCATCTTACGTATCATAATCGCTCCTCTGAAACTAATTTCCGTCTATGACTGTTTTACTATCGTCCACTATCAACTCCCATAATTTAATTGTGCAAGCCGTGTTCCTCTTCACCAAACGTCACGCGAATACAAATCCGTGTAAGACTCGCGGCGGCGCGCAAGCCGGACTTCGCCCGATTCCGTCACCATCACAGCGGCAGGTATCGGGCGACCGTTGTACTGCGATGCCTGATCGAGCGCATATGCCCCCGTGTTCAGCAACGCGAGCACATCGCCTACGTCAGTGCCTTCGGGAAGCAGACGATAATTCGGCAATCTCGTGCCTTGTTCCATGTCAAAGTACACGTCGCCGGAATCGCATAACGGCCCGGCTACTTTGTAAGGCACTGTATGAAGCGCTTCGGCGCGCGATGCGTTGATCAGGTGGTAGTACCATTTGTACGTATTGATCGAAAGCATCAGCGAATAACCTGCGTCCGTCAACAACCACGTGTCGCCCGTTTCGGGACGATCTTTTTTGTTGCACACGCGAGTTACGAGCAGCCCCGCGTCGCCGATTATTCTGCGGCCCGGCTCCAAAACTATTGTCAGTTCTTCAAACAAATCTCTGTTCTCTTCGGTCACTGCTTCATCGAGCGCGGCTTTCAACACGGCTTGCGCGTCAAGCTCTGCCGATAACATCTGCCGCTCGCGCTCACCGATGCTATCGGCCATCGGAGTCTCCGGCAAATAATCTACCGGGAACCCTCCGCCTATGTTGATGTGCGTCAAGCGGTGGCCTGTTTTTTTGTAGAGGTCAACCAGAAACAGCCACATCTCCTGAAACGCGCGAGCGAACGGCTGCGCGTCGGGCGTTTGCGAGCCAACGTGAATGTGAACGCCCGCAAGGTTGATCGCATCAGTGTTACTTAAAGCCAGACGAAACGCCTCTTCAATCTGCGACGGCGACAGCCCGAACTTTGACGAAAGCAATCCTGTTTGAAGCCCTATGTGCGACCGCGTGATTATTTCGGGAACTATGCGAATTGCCACATTCGCGCGACGGCCTGCCCCGCGAGCCACGCGCGCGACCTGATCTAACTCGTAAAGCGAATCAATGTTGATCGCAAGTATGCCGTAGCCTATGGCATCGCGTATTTCTTCGTCGGTCTTCGACACGCCGTTGAAGACTATCTGATCGGGCTTGAACCCTATCGTCTTCGCTTTGTGAAGCTCGCCACCCGAATTGACTTCGATGTCGCCGCCCGCCCGTCGCACTGCGTCGAGCACGGCCATATTCGAGTTAGCCTTTGACGCATAGCACAGTTTCGCGCGCGTGTGGACTGTTTCAACTGCGCGCCGGAGGTTGAGAACATTTTCCGCGATGCGCTTTTCGGAAAAGATATAAAGCGGCGTGCCGTATTGTTCGGCCAGTTCGATCACGTCTGCGCCATCAACTGCGAGGCGGCCCGCGCGCGTTTCGAGATAATTCTGCACCTGCCAGGATTGCGCCTGTGAATCCTTCATTAATTGACCTCGAATGAATTAATCAGACGCTAGATTGTAAGCGAGCGACGGAAAGATTAACAGGCCATAAGGTTCCGCAGAAGAAGCGATGAAGTATGAATCATGAATTGAAGAGAAGTTCTTAATTCATCATTCATCGTTCCGCATTCATAATTTCTTCATGACGGAATTGGGACTGCGAACTTTCCGCTTCTCCCTTCGAACCAATTTTCGGCGAGTTCGACAATCCCAAATCCGATCCGGGCGTATTTATCTCTGCTCGAAGGTCGGGGCAAGAATACTTAAAGAATGAAGTTCTGTCACGAGACCAGAGTTAGCCGGTCAAGCATAACTTTCGATAGGTAAGCTTAATCGAGGTGAACTATGCCGCGTTGAAGCGCAGTCGTTACGGCCTGCGTGCGGTCGTTGACGTTCAACTTGCTCAGTATATTGTTGACGTGGCCTTTGACCGTGCCTTCGGTGATGTCGAGCGCCGCGCCGATCTCTTTGTTGCTCTTGCCTCCGGCAATCAGTCGTAATACTTCAAGCTCGCGAGAGGTCAACTCGGTATGACTCATCCGCTCGGCCAGCCGCGTTGCCACCGCATTAGGGATGCGCCGCCGCCCTGCGTGAACGGCGCGAATCGCATCGAGCAGTTCTTCGCGAAACATGTCTTTCAGCAAGTAGCCTTGCGCTCCGGCTTGCAGCGCGCGAAATATGTCTTCGTCGCCATCGTAAGTGGTCAACACGATGAAGCGACTATCAGGAAATTCTTTGCGAATGGCTGTGATGGCTTCGACTCCGTTCACGACCGGCATGCGTAAATCCATGAGCGTAACATCGAGCGCATGTTGCCGGAACGATTCGATTGCCTGCTGGCCGTTGTTCGCCTCGGCAACCACAAGCATATCCGGCTGGCGATTGATTATTGCGGCCAGCCCTTCGCGCACAACCGGATGATCGTCAACTATGAGAATGCGAATCGCGTTTTCTTTGCTCATAACCTGTGCGTTTAACTTAAGACCTCGACCACGATTTTTGTTCCCTTGCCGGGACTGCTTTCAATGTTCAACTGCGCGCCGATCTGTTCGGCGCGCTCGCGCATGCTGATCAGGCCGAAACCTCCTCCCACTCGCGAACCCGAACCGTTTGCATCGAACCCGCATCCGTTGTCTTTCACGCTCAATCGCACCGATTGATGGTCAAAGCTCAATTCCATTTGAATCGCGGCAGCTTGCGCGTGCTTGACCGCATTCGTCAACGATTCGCGACCGATGTGAAGCAGGTTGGTTTCAACCAGCGAAGAAAGTCGTCGTCGAGCGCCCGACACTTTCACATCTGCTGCGCCCGCCGTCAGTTGTTGAGCAAAAGCCGAAAGCGCGCCTGCGAGGTCGGTCTTCTCTAATGCCTGCGAGCGCAATTCCCAGACTGAACGACGGGCTTCGGCAAGGCTGCTGCGGACAAGAGTGCGCGCCCGGTTCAGATGATTGCGGGCCGTTTCGGGCGAATCAATTAATGTTTCGTCCACCGCTTCAAGCTGCAGAGAGATTCCGGCGAACCCTTGAGCGAGCGTGTCGTGAATCTCGCGCGCTATTCGATTGCGTTCTTCGAGCACTGCCGAAAATCGCGATTGCATCTGCCTGACGCGAAGGCGATAAAAGCCTAAACCGAGCATGCCTACCGCCGCCGCGCACAATCCATAAAACCAGTACGTCTGATAGAACCTGGGCTTCAGATAAAAACTGAACGCTGCGCCCGCTTCGTTCCATACGCGGTCGTTATTGCAAGCCATGACGCGAAAGCGGTAACTGCCCGGCGGGATGTTTGTATAAGCGACTTCGCGCCGCGTGCCTGCATCAATCCAATCCGTGTCAAAGCCTTCGAGCTTGTACTTGAACCGCACTTTTTCGGGCGCGATGAAACTGAGTCCCGTGTAATGAAACTCGAATTTGCTTTTGCCCGGAGCAAGCTGCGCGCCTTGCGCAGTGTCAATCGGCTCGTGGTCTGCAAGGACTTGTTCGATCAACACAGGCGGGGCAAGCTGATTGATCTTGATGCTTTCAGGATCAATCACGGCTGCGCCTTTGATCGTAGGAAACCACAGCTTGCCATCACGAGTCTTCCACCCGGCTGGCTGAAATCCCCCGTTGCACTCGCGACTCTTCATTCCGTCAGCCGTGCCATAAGAGACCGAATTGATAGCGCGCAATCCGCCTTGAGCGAAATCTTCGAGTTCCTGTTTGCTGACTCGAAAGACTCCTTTGTTGCAGCTCATCCACAGGTTATCTTTCGCGTCTTCGAGAATCTGAAACACAACATCATCAAACAACCCCGCAGCCGTCGTGTAAGAAACAACGCGCCCGTCTTTCAACCGGCTCAACCCGCCGTTAGTCCCTATCCACAGCGCGCCTTCCCGGTCAGCGTAAAGCGATAAAACTATGTCATTGGCAAGGCCGTCTTTCGTCGTAAGCGCCGTGAAGCGGTCGTCTTTGAAACGATTAAGCCCGCCTCCGTCTGTGCCGATAAACAATGTTCCTTCGCCGTCTTCGTAAAGCGACCATATGCTGTCGTTCGTCAGCCCGTCGCGCGTAGTGTAGGCAGTGATCTTTTCATCCTTCAACCTGTTCAACCCGCTCGCAGTGCCTATCCACAAGCTTCCGTCGCGGCTTTCGCAAAGCGACAAAACCGTGTTATCGCTCAAACCTTTTTCAGTCGTGTAGGAAGCCATCCGCCCGCCTGTCAATTTATTCAACCCGCCGCCCGTTCCAATCCAGAGCGCGCCTGCGCGGTCTTCCCTTAGCGCGAGCACATTGTTATCGGCAAGCCCGTCTTTCGCAGTGTAGTTAATTATTTTGCCATCGCTTGAGCGGCTCAATCCGCTTGCAGTGCCTATCCACAAAACGCCTTTGCTGTCTTGATAAATCGGTCGCACGATGTCATCGGCCAATCCATCTTTGCGGGTATAGGCGGTAAAGCTTCCTTCTTTCAAACGATTCAGCCCGCCTTCGTATGTGCCTATCCACAAGTTGCCTTCTTTATCTTCATAGATCGAAGCAACGCTGTTTTCCGACAATCCTTCTTTCGTCGTGTAGGCGCTGAATCGTCCGTCCTTGCGACGCGCCAAACCGCCGCGCGTGCCTATCCACAGACTGCCTTCGCGGTCTTCGTAGATTGACAACACGCTATCGTCAACCAGCCCGTCTTTCGCAAAAAAGCTGGTGAACTTTCCGTCTTTGAAGCGGCAAAGACCCGCGCGCGTACCTATCCACAGATTGCCTTCGCGGTCTTCGTGCAAGGCGCGCACAAGGTTGTTGGACAGTCCGTCTTTTGTAGTGTAGCTAACGAACTCTCCGTCCTTCAGTCTGCTCAATCCGTCGTCTTCCGTGCCTATCCACAGATTGCCCGCGCGGTCTTCGCAGATCGAGAGCACAGCATCGCTTGGCAAGCCATCGCGCGCCGTGAAGGTAGTGAATTTTCCATCCTTGAACCGGCTGAGTCCGCCGAGCGTGCCGACCCAGAGATTGCCTGCGCGGTCTTCGTAAATTGCGTCAACGATATTATCGGCCAATCCGTCTTCGGTCGTGTAAGCAGTAAAGACGCCGTCTTTCAAACGCACAAGCCCGCCGCCTTCCGTGCCTGCCCAGAGTTGGCCTGCGCGGTCAAGGTAGAGCGTCTGAATGTTATTGTCTTTCATCTGAGGCGTGTTGCGTTTGTCGAACACAGTAAACCGAATGCCGTCAAAGCGAACCAGTCCTTCCTGCGTGGCGAGCCAGATGTAGCCGTCAGGCGTCTGGGTTACGGCAAAGACGGTGTTTTGCGGCAGCCCTTGATCGGTCTGCCATGCGTCGTGAATGTATTGAGAGAGCGGCTTCTCAGAAGAATCAGATGAAACGACTGCCGACAGGAGAAGAAAGCAAAAAGCGGTTTTTGAAACAGAGAGCTTCATAACGAGTTTCGGATGAGCGCAGCAATACTCTTTCAAATGATTAAGGGAGAAACGGCTGCCGACATTTTAGATGAGCAAGCAGTTTTGTCAAGGAAGGCTAACGAATAGTAAGAGTAGGGGCAGGGCTAGTCCCTGCCCGGATCGCGAAGCGATGACAGAATTATAATTCAACAGATTCCAAATCAATCATTGCCTTCGGCAATTCGGGCAGGGACAAGCCCTGCCCCTACAAGGTTAAAAGTTGAATCGCGCTCCGAATTGAAACTGGCGCGCGGGGGCTGCTGAGGTAAAGCCCAGCGGTTGTGTCGGCGCTCTTCCGCGAATGCCGGTCGGGTTTCCGTCCGTGAGCGGCGTAGCGCCGATGATGTTGTTTATGCCGATGAAGTTCGTGTGGTTGAACAGATTGAACGACTCGAACGTCAGCTCGAAGTATTTGGTTTCGGCAAGACTGAACCTGCGCGCTAACCGCAGGTCAACGTTATAAAACGGCTCGCCGCGACCCGTGTTGCGGCCAAGGCTCGAACCCGGATTGCAGGGCGCATCGACTGCCTCGCGAAGACACGGACGATCTCTGGTTGATACGCCGTCGCCGTTGGCATCAATGCCCAGAAGCACGTTGAACGGTCGCCCGCTCCCGGCTATGAAGATGGGCGACAAGACCCAATCGGTGAGCAATCGTGATGTAAACGATTCGCCTTTTACGGGGCTGCTGAAGACCGCGCTGAAAACGAAACGGTGGCGCTGGTCAAAGGCCGAAAGCCCTCGGTCTGCGCGAAGATCGAGCGGATTTTGCGCAGAGAAGTCACTGTTGAAATCTGTCACTTCGTCAAGCGTCTTCGAGAACGTGTAGTTAGTGTTGATCGAATAGTAGTTCGAGAACCGCTTCGTCAACTGAATCGTCCCCGCGTGGTAAAACGTGTTCGCGGTTGATTCGTAGTGGTTGTCCTGAAGCCTGAAAGGATTCAGGAAATCCGAAGTCAATCCGGCAGCAGCCTGCGCGGCTGTCGGGAAACGAATGAAAGTCGGCGTTCCCGACAACGGGCTGACAGGCCCTGTCGCCTTGAATGGATTGATGTCGTGGTTGCGCGGAATGTGCGCGCCGCGACTAAACAGGTAGCTGACTTCCACGCCGTAGCCCGCGCCTATTTCGCGCTGAATGGCAAAGCTCGCCTGCTGCGTGTAAGGGTTCTCGAAATTCGGCCCCTCGCGGAAACGCACTTCGAGCGTGCCGTTCGGGCCGGGATTGAGCCCGAACTGCGCGAGGTCGGATACCAGAATCGGGCGTACGCCGATAATGCCTTGCGCAAGCAAGGTCTGGTAGACCTGAATCGAGCTTGGGGCGCGCGGGCCAAGCGGGTCGGCAGGGTTGACCGGCAGAGCGTTGGAAGTGGCGGTGGCAAGCACTATGTCTATATTGCTCGGGTCG
>DATEKX010000791.1:0-7147 GCA_035277165.1 Blastocatellia bacterium
CTCGACCAACAACCTGCTCGGTTACGGCGAGTCGCTATCGCTTTCGATAGCTGCGGGCAACCTGCAAAAAGTAGTTTCGGTCGGATTCTCTGAGCCTTATGTGAAGGGCCGTCCCATCAGTCTGGGGTTCAACATCTTTTATCAGGACTATCAATTCCTTGGGCAAGGCTTCGGGGCATTCACGACCGGGCAGGGCTTCAATACTTTCGACGGCCAATCTCTATTCACGCAGAGGACTGCGGGCGCTACGGTCAGCGCGAGCGCGCCGCTCAGTTATTTTGCGAGGCGATTCCGCATGGGCCGGTTCGTTCGGCTCGGGTTGTCTTACACATTCAGGACGACCGACATAATTGACCCGGCGGCGAATCGCGACACCGATAGAACTAACGACATCATCGTGTCGTTCAGACAAAGCGGCGTAACGCAATCCACGCTTACGCCGACCATCATTTACAACACGCTGAATTCATCGCTCGACCCGACTAAGGGTACGTCCATAACGATGGGGTTGTCGTTTTCGGGCGGGCCGCTGGGCGGCAAAGTCAATACCATAGAGCCTACGTTTGAATACAAACATTTTTTCCCGCTCTTTGCGGGCAAGGAGGCCGACAATAAAATCGGGGCAGGCAGGCAGACAAGGACTCTGGGATACCGATTGCTGGTAAGTCACATCCGCTCGTACGGGACTCCGTTCCAATCCAATTCTTTCTCATTCATCGGAGGCACACCGCTGTTTGCGCGATTCTTCCTCGGCGGCGAGCAGGACATTCGCGGCTACAATATCCGAGGCATATCGCCGACCGCTGACTTTGAATCAACGCTCACTACTCGCAACGTGTTTGCGACGGACACTGTTGGAAACCGGCTGCCCATAAGAGCGCCTGCTAACGCAACCTCGAATAGCATCGCGCCGAACGTGCTCGACCAGTTCAAACTCACAGATCAGGTGATTACAAACCCAAATCAGCTCCCGGCATTCCTTGGCGGCGACGCTCAGATTCTGTTCAATCTGGAATATCGCATTCCGATAATTGGGCCGCTTCAATTCGCGCCCTTCTTCGACATAGGCTCAGTCTTCAACCTGCAAAAACTCGAAGATCAGTTCCAGCGTTCAGAGTTCATCTCCAACTTCCCGAATGCGCCGCTTGGGCAGGTAACGCTCAACCCGCGCGGGCAGAAGGCGACGCAGCGCGAGATAAGGAATGCAACCACGCCTGAGACTCCGCCGGGAGCGCTGCCGCCGGGATTTAAGAACGTGTTGATTTTCAGCGAACAACAAACGTCGCAACGCGCTCTGATTTCGCAGGCAAATACAGGAATATTCGATAACTACCGCTACAGTCTTGGCGGCGAATTCAGGATACAGGTTCCGGTAATCAACGTGCCGTTCCGTTTGATATTCGCGTTGAACCCGAATGCAAGAACCGATAATCCGTTCTTATTTGAGCAGAAGAGGGCGGTTCGATTCTCGGTCGGCAGAACATTCTAAAGCGGCGACAGGCGACTGGTGACGAGCATTTTCAACTTGTCACTAGTCACTGGTCACTTGTCACTGTTATAATCACTTTTTCTCAGGTAGCGACTGACGCTCGCCGTTAGTCAGATTCAATCTAGAAACGACAGGAGCAGTTATGTTGAAGAGTAAGTTTGCTGCATTTGCAGCAGTAATTCTGGCAGCGGCGGCATCCTCGGTGGCTGCGCAGCAAGCCACTCAGGCAGGTGTCGGCGGGGCGATTCCCGACGGGAAGATTGCCGTAATTAACACACAAGTATTTCCGAGCACAATCAGTGAATTGAAAGTGAAATACGAGCAAGTCAATAACCAGTTCAAAGCTCGCCTTCAAGGGCTTCAAAACTTGTCCGAACAGATGAAGACGATGGAGAATGATCTCAGGACTAAGCAAAACGTGCTTGCCGCGGACAAGTATCAAGAGCTACAAGCCAGCTACGAAGATGCAAAGAGAAGAGGCACACGCGAGCAAGAAGATTTAAATAATGATGTTGATCGCGCGCTCGATGCCGCTACTAAACCGATACGCGATAAGCTCTATCAATTTCTTCAGACTTACTCGGCGCAACGCGGCGTTGTGCTTGTAATCAACCTTGCAGGCGCGGCTCAATCGGGGACGCTGGCATTCTGGAATCCCGGTGTTGATATCACAGAAGATTTCATCAATGAATACAACAAAGCGAATCCGGTTGCAGGCGCTCCGCCTTCGGCCCCGGCTACAACGCAGCCTAAGCCTCAGCCAGTTAAACCTGCGGGCAAACCATAATAGCGCGACGAAAGGAGAACGATTATGAAGAAGTTGATCTTAACTGTAGTCGCGTTGCTCAGTTTCGCCGCCGCTGCCTCGGCTCAACAAGGCAATCCTCCGCCAACAGCGCGTCCGACTGTTCCAAACAATAATGCCCCGCGTTCGGCCTTTAGCGCCGCTGGCAATAGCGCGGGAGCAGCCTTGCTTCCAAAGGGCAAGATAGCTGTAATCAACACGGCTGCGTTTCAACAACAGGTATTAGAGTTTAAAGCGAAACTCGATACGCTCAACAAACAGTTCGAGACGCGCGTGAAAGAAGTGCAGGGTCTAGCCGACCGCATTCAGGCGCTTGAAAACACGATCAAGACACAGAGCAGCGCGTTGTCGGCTACAAAAGTAGCTGAGATGACCGAACAGGTTGAATCCATGAAGCGCGAATATCAACGCAAAGGCGAAGACTTACAGGCCGATGCGAACCGAGCAAAGGATAGAGCGTTCGAGCCGATAACCGGCAAGCTCGGTAAATTTGCCGAAGATTACACAGCAAAGCGCGGCATCGTTTTATTAATAGACCTTGCCAATGCGACGCAGGCCGGAGCGATAGTGTGGTTCGATGGACGGACGGACATAACGCAGGATTTCATTAACGAATACAACAAAGCAAATCCTGTCCCGAATGCAGCGCCCACGCCAGCACCCGCCAAGCCTTAACCGAAACTGAAATAAAAAGAGAGGGCGGAAAGAATCAGCATTCGTGATGTCGATTCTTTCCGCCCTCTCTTTTTATGCTTAGCGACTCAGCCTCAATCGGAGACCATTCCGTGTTTTTCTTCGTCTTTGGCTCTGAGCAAATCCAGTATGAGCGCCGTGTTGCTGGTCGTTTGAATCGTTCGCTCGTAAGTGAGATTGTTTTTCTCAAATTCAAACGTGCCGTCAACAGCGCCCGATAGATGACTGAGCGCCCTGCGACCCGAATCCTGGCCTGACTTGGCTCCCATTATCACGCCTTCTTCAAAGTAGACTTCGCCGTTGGCCGCAGACGACGTAACCAGCAATGCGCCGCCCAACCGACTGTTTTCGATTATTTGAATGATGTCGAAAAGGCTGATCTCCATCAGGTTGCCTGTGAGAATTTTTTGCGAGCGCGGTTGCGTTACGGTCTCTGTTCGGTGAACGTCTCTCAATTGCCCTGTGACGGAAACCCTCGGATCAAGTTTCTTGGCTTCGAGCAATCTTTCGTTTGCGCGTTCGAGGTCGCCCGCAGAGATGTGCAGGCTGGCGAGCGCGAGACAATGCTGCGCAGCTTGATCGCGCTTGCCTGCATCAATCAATATCTCGCGCAGTTTCTCACGCAGCCCGATGTGGCGAGGCGCACTGTCAATGGCGCGCTCTAAAGTCTCGATAGCGCGGTTGACCATTCGATACTTGATAAGCAATTCCGCGTCTATTATTGCGCTTTCTGGATCAAACTCGTTCGGCGTATGTCTAGTCATCTTCCCTTCGCTCTTTGCGATTTGCGGTGTCATACCAGTTTAGCACAAACATCGGTCAGTGGGCAGTAACCATGCAGGCAACAGGGTTGTAACAAAGTAAATGTAGGGGCAGGGCTTGTCCCTGCCCGAATCGCCGACAGGCGATGAACGGTCATGGTCTTACGACCATCCGGGCAGGGACAAGCCCTGCCCCTACCATGCCTGTCAACCGACTTTGTTACAGCCCGTCACCTGCGCTCCCAACAACAAGCTACTGGCCAGAGATGACCGACAATCTGTACTTATCGGCTAAAGAGATAAGTTCGTCCCTGTCAAACAGCAGAGTCTTATTCGATGTTACATGAATCGCAGTTGCGCCTGCGCGCTTAATCGTCTCAATCGTTGGCACGCCAATTACAGGCACATCGAATCGCAGGTCTTGATTGGGTTTGGCTACCTTGATGACGACAAACGGACGGCCAAGAGTTATCTCGCCCGCTCGCGTAATTACTGCGTCCGTACCTTCCATAGCCTCAAGGGCTACGACTGCGCGATCTTTGACTGCGATGGTTTGACCAAGATCAAGCCGCGCAATCTCCCGCGCGACATTCAAACCGTAATCAATATCGGCGCGTTCTTCTTTCGTTGGCGCGCGGCGCGTCAATACGCCTTCGCGCGCAAGCAACGGCTGCAAGAACGTAGTCGAATCAACCAGAGTGATGCCTTCGCGCGCAAGTTCGCCTGCGACAGCGCCGATCAGGCTGTCAGTATTTTTCGTGGACAATCGCGCCAGCATTCTTACCATTCTAAGGTCGGGCAGAGCGTTGAGCCGGAATATCTGATGATGCTTGACCTGGCCTGCCATAATCGCGTGCGTCACCTGCTCGCGTTTGAAGAACCGAATGAGGCCGCCCAGATGGCCCACGCCTATCCATTCGACTCGTGCCGCCTGCTGCTCTATTTCCGGCGCGGTCTCTTCTTTGATGGCAGCAACAACCATCTCGACGCCTTGCGCGCGCGCGCCTTCGAGCACGAGAAACGGGAATCGCCCATTGCCTGCTATCAGCCCGTACTTCATAAGTCCTAATATTCAACCCAGTGGCCCGCTTGCATCTGTTCGGCTTTGCGATAGAGATATTCTGCCGATGCGAGGTCTTCAACGGCCAGACCCAGTGATTTGAATAGCGTGATCTCATCGGCTGAAGTCCGGCCTTGCGCTGTCCCGATCAAAAGCTCACCGATCTCTGCGCGAATGTGATCAGGCTTGATTGCTCCCTCATTGAGCGCGAGGAGGTAATCTCCCGATTCGTTGATCGTTGATTCACGACGGTCTACGAAAAGGCTCGAAGCGGACATCAACGCGCTATCAACTTCGCGCGTCGTCGGTATGCTTGAACCGACTGCATTCAGGTGCGCGCCTGAGGCTATCCATTCACGCTTTACGATTGGCTCATTGGCCGTTGTAGTTAGCGCTATCAAATCGGCTCGACTAACAGCTTGCTCAACCGTTTCGACAGGCTCTATCGGAAAGCTGTAGCGAGGTCGCATCTCTTCGGCAAACCTCTTCGCGTTTTCAAAGTCGCGACTCGCCACGCGCGCCCGTTTGATTTGCCGCGCGCAAGCCATCGCTTCAATGTGCGTTCGGGCCTGCACGCCGGAACCGATGATGGCAAGCTCTGACGCATCCGCGCGAGCCAGAACTTGCGTTGCGACGGCGGACACGGCGGCTGTGCGAATGGCTGTGATGGCTGACGCATTCATCAAGGCAAGCAACTCGCCTGTCTCTCCGCTCAACAACATTACGCTGCCCTGATGCGCGTCCAAACCTTTTTTAGGGTTTTCGGGAAATATACAAACAACCTTCACCCCATAAGCCGGTTGATTGCCTGCTCTGTGAGACGGCATAAGCCCCATCGCTCCATTCGCGTCGGGCGGGCGCACAACCATGCGCAGAGGTTGATAGACTTCGTTGCGCGCGAGCGACATGAGCGCGTCGCTCATAACAGGAATGCACTCTCGAACCGGGAGAAGGCGTTCAACTTCCGAATGATTCAGAATCAGAATCTTCATCTACTTAGTTACTCCGCGCTCTGATTTTTCAATGAACTCGATCAAATAATCTATCTCAGGTGAGCCGCTGAGTTCCTGCTTGATTCGCTCGACCGCCTGCGTCGTGTTGAGTTTTGACGCAAGCAGCAAACGATAAGCGCTGGCAAGGCGACGAATCTCTTCCGTCGAAAACCCGCGACGGCGAAGCCCTATCGTGTTCGGCCCATAACATCGCGCGTGATTGCCGACTGTTCGCGCAAATGGAAGCGCATCTTTCACAACGACCGATGAAGCGCCGATGAAAGCATGGCGGCCCACGCGACAGAATTGATGCACGCCGGAATAAGCGCCGACCGTCACATGATCTTCGACTACGACATGGCCCGCGAGCGATGCCGCGTATGAAAAGATCACGTGATTGCCGATTCGACAATCGTGCGCGACGTGAGCTTGAGCCATGAAAAGATTGTCCGAGCCGATTTCAGTCACGCCGCCGCCGCCTTCCGTTCCGCGATGAATCGTGGTGAACTCGCGAAACGTGTTGCGCTCGCCTGCGCGCAGCCAGCTTCGCTCGCCTTCGTATTTCAAATCGTGCGGAACCTGCCCTGCGGAAACGAAAGAAAAAAAGATCGTGCCGCTGCCGAATTCCGAAGGGCCTTCGATGACCGAATGGCTTTCGACTCGAACGTCGTCGTGCAAGATAACGTCATCGCCGATTATGGAGTAAGGGCCTATGTGGACGTTGCGACCGAGTTCTGCCTTCGTGCTGACGATGGCTGTTGGATGAATAGACACTTGGTGGCGCTCCTGTTGATTATTCCTCGACAGGTTTGAACGCAGCGTGGTTTATCTGATCGCCGCGCTCGACGACGCTGCGATCAACAAGCGACGATGCGATTTCCGCTTCTGCCACGAGTTGCCCATCAACGTAGGCTTCGCCGCGCAGTCGTATGTATCGAGGGCGCAATCGAAGCACAGTCAATTCGAGCCGTAGCTGATCGCCCGGCACGACAGGCTTGCGGAATTTCGCGCCGTCAATGCCTGTGAAAAAGACGAGTTTGGTATCACGATCAGGCAAGCTCGCAAGCATCAACACGCCCGCCGTCTGCGCCATCGCTTCGATGATCAAAACGCCGGGCATAACAGGCGCGCCGGGAAAGTGTCCCTCGAAGAAAGGCTCGTTGAGCGTGACGTTTTTTATTCCGACTACTCGCTTATGCGGCTCGTATTCGATGATACGGTCCACGAGCAGAAACGGGTAGCGGTGCGGCAGAATCGCCTGGATTTGCGTTATGTCCAGTAGTATCTCCATAACCTCCTTACCAAATCGTTTTCGTAACAACTCAGCCCCGTAGGGGCGACCTGTCT
>DATEKX010000792.1:0-4548 GCA_035277165.1 Blastocatellia bacterium
GAGTTTCGCAAGCCAGATGGCCAGCCTCGGCTACGCGAATCTTACAGACGAGAAGCTGTTTTCGATGGCTTCTTTTAACTTCAAGCTGTCGTTCGTTCAAGACCTGAGTGCGCGCGGCTACGACCGCGTTCCGCTTGATGACCTGTTTGCCATGTACATTCATGGGGTGGACGCGCAGTTCATCAACGAAATAAAAGCAGCGGGCTACGACCGTCTGCCGATTGATGAAATGGTGGCTATGCGAATTCACGGCGTCACGCCTGAATTTATCAAAGAGGTCAAATCGCTCGGTTACGACAGTCCTTCGATAGACCAGCTTGTTGCGATGCGAATTCACGGCGTCCGCACGGAGTTCATCAGGGCCTTGCAGGATCAGGGCTACAATCGCCCGCCGATTGATGAGCTGGTCGCGATGCGAATTCATGGCGTCAATAACGATTTCATCAAAGAGCTTCGAGAGATTGGATACGAACGCGTGCCGATAGACGATCTGGTTGCCATGCGAATTCACGGCGTGAGCGCGGACTTTATCAAAGAGGTTAAGAAGCTCGGCTACGACCGCGTGGCAATAGATCAGCTTGTTGCGATGCGGATTCACGGAGTCAACGCGGCTTTCATCGAGAAGATGAAATCGCGCGGACTCAACAATCTTTCAATTGATGACCTGATCCAACTACGAATTCATGGCTTCGACAAATAAAAAGCGGGAGGTTCGACATGAAAAGATCAATTGATGCGCGTGAAAAAATAAGCTTCGCGCTCGCGCTGCTGAAAACTTACGCAGTCAGACTGTCGGCGGTTGTCGCGGTGACGCTCTGGCTGACGAGTTACGTTCCGACTTTCCAAACGCGAGCGCAGGACTCCTACACAGGGCAGTGGATAATCGAGCAAGTGCGCGGGACTAGCTCGCTCCAACTGACGTTGACTTATTCGGCAGAAAAATCCGGGAGCAAGTGGGGCCGTGGCAGCAGCCTCACATCTTTCGGCATCGCGCCTGAACAGTTACGCGGTTTGACTCAAGCGCAAATGATGGCCGCAGGCTCAAACGTGCAGTTCCAGTTGGTGCGCGACGCGGGCACGTTCAATTGTGAAGGATGGTTCAAGCAGGGCAAAGGCTCAGGCCATTTCGTGTTCGCTTCAAACGCGGCCTTTGTCTCTGAGCTTAGAAAGCGAAACTATGAATCGCCCACCGAAGCACAGTTGTTTTCAATGGCAATGAATGACGTAGGCGTTGCCTTCATCGAAGAGTTAAGAGCGCAAGGCTACGAACGGCCCACGCTCGATCAACTCGTGCGAATGGGCGATCACGGAGTCTCGCTCGAATACCTCAGAGAGTTAAAAGCGCAGGGCTACAGCGTTCAGTCCGTCGAGCTGGTGACCCGCATGGTGGATCACGGAGTCTCGATAAGCTTCATCAAAGAGATGGACGGGCTTGGCTACAAACAGCTTCCGGTCGAGATGCTGATCCGAACCGTAGATCACGGGGTCACTCCAGATTTCATCAAAGAGCTTGAGACGCTCGGCCACAAATCTCTTCCGCTTGAGCAATTGACTAGACTCGTAGATCACGGAGTCGGCCCGCGCTTCATCAAAGAGATCGAAGAAGCCGGTTATGGCCGCCCGTCGCTTGAGCAACTCGTGAGAATGCAGGATCACGGAGTCAACGCTCGCTTCATTAAAAAGGTGAAGTCGCGCGGGTTCGACAATCTTTCAATCGAAGAGTTAATCAAACTCGCCGATCACGGCATGGGCAATTAACCTTAGCCACGAATTGCACGAATGTTTATGAATAAACACGAATGAATATATTCGTCTTTATTCGTATCAATTCGTGCAATTCGTGGCTCACCGCAACTGATTGAGCAGCCCCCTCACTTCATCAAACACAGCCGCGTCCGTCTGAGCATTCACATTGATCTTCAACACGCCGCTCGGCGTAAAGCTCGCGACACCGTTCGACACCATCGCAATCAGTTTATCGGGATCGATCTTCGCCGATTCAGCGAACTTCACAGCCAATCTGTCGCCTTCGCGGTCAATCGAAACTACGCCGAGCTTCGAGGCCTCGCGCCTGAGCCTTGCGTACTCAAACAGATTCTCGACCGTTTCGGCAATCGGCCCGTATCGGTCTGCTATCTCGGCATGAATATCGGCCAATTCATCTTCGCTTTCGGCGGACGAGATGCGCTTGTAGGTGCGAAGCCGCTGGCTCATGTCGTAGATGTAATCTTCCGGTATGCGAATGTCTACGCCGATATTTATGGCCGTCGAAATTTCGTCTTCAATCGGCTCGCCCTTCAATTCTCTGACAGTGCGTTCGAGCATCTGCGTGTAGAGATCGAATCCAATCGCGTCTATTTGTCCCGACTGTTCGCCGCCTAAGAGATTGCCCGCGCCTCGTAATTCAAGATCGAGCGCGGCGATGCGAAAGCCCGCGCCTAAATCAGAGAACTCGCGTATCGCGGCAAGACGACGGCGCGCGATTGCAGACAATCCTTCTTCGGATGGAATCATCAGATAAGCGTAAGCGCGGCGGCTCGACCTCCCGACGCGCCCGCGCAGTTGATAAAGCTGCGACAGGCCGTACATATCGGCGCGGTTGATGATGATCGTATTCGCGAGCGGAATGTCTATGCCGTTTTCGATGATCGTAGTCGAAACCAGCACGTCGAGTTCATGGCGAATGAATTTCAGCAGAACCTCTTCAAGCTCTTTTTCCGACATCTGCCCGTGCCCTACGCCTATGCGCGCCTGCGGAACCAATCGCCCGACCAGTTCCGCAATCGCATAAATCGTTTCGACACGATTATGAACGAAAAAGACCTGCCCCGAACGTTGAAGCTCAAGCTCGATGGCAGATCGCGCGACGGATTCAGAGAACTGAACGACGTGAGTTTGAATGGCTAAACGGTCGCGCGGCGGCGTTTCGATGACGCTCATATCGCGAAGCCCCGCAAGCGACATGTTCAGCGTGCGCGGAATTGGCGTGGCCGACATCGCTATCACGTCAACTTTCTTTCGCATCTGCTTGATGCGCTCTTTGTGCGCCACGCCGAATCGCTGCTCTTCGTCAACGATCAAAAGCCCGAGGTCTTTGAAACGAATGTCTTTCGATAAAAGACGATGAGTGCCGATCACTATATCTACGCTTCCGGCTTCCAGAGCTTTGACAATCTCTTTCTGTTCTTTCGTTGTGCGAAAGCGCGAGAGCATATCTATGCGGACGGGGAACGCGCCGAATCGCTGCTGAAAAGTTTTGTAGTGTTGATAGACCAGGACTGTTGTTGGCGCGAGCACTGCCGATTGCTTACCTTCCATCACCGCCTTGAAAGCGGCTCTCATGGCCACTTCCGTCTTGCCATAGCCCACATCGCCGACAATCAAGCGATCCATAGGCTGTTGATCCTGCATGCCTGATTTCACATCTTCGATGGCCGCTTCCTGATCGGGAGTAAGCTGATACTCGAACGCGTCCTCGAACTCCTGCTGCCACGGGGTGTCCGACCCATAGGCGTGACCGCCAACGAGCTTGCGCTCTGCGTAGAGCTTTAACAACTCTTCGGCCATATCGCGCATGGCGCGTTTAGCTCGCGCTTTGGCCTTCTGCCAACCGACGCCGCCGAGCCGGTCGAGCGTCGGCTTATGCCCCTCGCCTCCCGAATATCTTTGAACAAGGTCGAGCCGCTCGACAGGCACGTATAGCCGCGCGCCTTCGGCATAAGTCAAAAGCATGAACTCGCGCACGCCTGCAGCAGCGCGCTCAAGCCCCGCGGCGACGTTGCCCGTCGGGCCGCCCGCAGTCGAGATTTGATTCATGCCTTGAAACTGGCCGATGCCATGATCTACGTGAACGACGTAATCGCCGACCTTTAGATCGCCGAGGTCTGACAGAAACGCCGCAGCCTTGCGTTGTTTGCGCGCTCGTTTGGGTTGCGGGCGTTGAAGCGCCGCGCGCTCGACTTCGCCGAACAGATCGCTTTCGGTAAACACAGACAGGTCACCGACGGGAAGCGCGAAACCGTTTGTCAGTTTTCCTACGGTCGCAACCAGACCGGTTGCGAGCGCATAATCCGCCTCGCCCTCGTTGCGATTGAGCGAAGGCAGAAGCTCTGTGGTGATCTGATACTCAGCGAGCATCTCTCGAACGCGCTCGGCAAGTCCGAGGCTCGGCATCACGAACAAAGTTGTTCGCTCAATTTCTGATCCGAGGTCTTCGGCGAGTGCGTTGATTCGACCGTGATAACGACGAGGCGATTGCGAGATGATCGAAATGTCCGGCGCGGCTTCATTGACTGTGAAAAGAAAAAGATGAGGCGACTGTTTGGAGGATTCTGCGAACTGCCGACCACGGCTATCTGTGAACGACGTGTCATTGGTCGTGAGCGATTCGATTTGAAACTGCTCGTCGGTGGCTGCTGCGGCGCGGCCAAGCAGTCTCAACTCGATGCGCGTTTGTGAATCGAATTTCGCGCGTAACTCGTCCGGGGTTAAAAACAATTTCTCAGGCTGTAGCGCGAGTTCTCCCGCGTCATCTGCTTGCGCGAAACG
>DATEKX010000793.1:0-3965 GCA_035277165.1 Blastocatellia bacterium
TGGGTGACCAGAAAACGCAGCGGTCTGTTGCCCGACCCGTTGCTTGAAGATGTGCCGCTCTACGCAGGGCTGTTGCTGCCTTTAGTAATTTATTATCGCCACGCGTTTCCGCTCGCGCAGAAAATCACTGAAGCAATCAAGGTTTTGCCGCGCATCATCCTGACATCTCTCTTCATGTTCGCGGCTGCACATGTGATGCTCTTCAGGCTGCATCATCCGAATCGCTATACGCAACACTCGCTGCGCATAGTCTTCGCCATAGCCGCAGGCGCGAGTCTAGCCATTATTCTTGATGGCCTGTTTGGCTGGGCGCGCCGTCCAAGCGCTCGCGCGCTTGTGCGACAAGCTACTGCGGTGATGATGGCGGCAATAATTATTATTTTGCTTGTCAGGTTCCCGCGATTTGTGGAGAGCTTTCCCGATGCGAAATATCGAGTCGGCAATGCGACCTCGCTTTACGAATTCTTTTCGCATCAGCCGAAAGACGCAATGGTGGCATCGCTCTCGCAGGAGGTCAGAAACATTCCGACTTTTTCAAAGCGATCTATTCTTGTGGCTCGCGAATACGCGCTCGCATATCACACGCGCTATTACTCGCAGATGCAGGAGCGAGCAAGCGACCTGATCGTTGCGCATTACAGCCCGGATTTAGCCACGTTGCAGAATTTCATTCGCAAATATGGAATCACGTTCCTGATGGTAGATCGCAAGGCGTTCAGCTCGCATTACATCGAGCGCGATTCGTGGATGCAGCAATATCAACCTGCGGCTGCCGAAGCGTTAGACAAAATCGAACACGGCATAATCCCTGCGCTATCCAGATTGATGACGACCTGCGCCGTATTCGAGGGCGAAGAATACGTAGTGCTTTCATCAGAGTGCATCTTGAATTCAGCGATGTAGGGGCAGGGCTTGTCCCTGCCCGGATCGCCGACAGGCGATGATCGGTCATGGTCTTACGACCATTCGGGCAGGGACAAGCCCTGCCCCTACAGTTAATTTGAACGCGATACCGGAGCCACCTCGCGCACGCTCGCGCGCGAAACGGTAATCGCTCCATCAACCTTCTGCGCCGTATGACGCAGGTTGATATTGATGCGGCCTGACGTTCGCGTTTTGAATATATCCGCAAAGCGATTCGCGTTGAGCTTTCCCGCGTAAAGCACTGCCGAAGTTTCATCATCACGGATGACCACTTCCCAGCGCCCCTGTTGATCGCTCGTTTCTATAATCAGTTGATAAATCGTCGCCTCGCGAAGTTCAATCGAGCAGAGCTTGATGAAGCCGGAATCTTTGGCGCTTTGTTGAATAGTGAAGCCTGCGGTTGAGGCGATGCTATCTGCTCCGCCTGCTGATTTGTTCAACTCGTCAGCAGTTGCCGTCCACACTTCGCGCGCAGCTTCTATCTCGGCTTCGCTCGCATAGCCGCGCTCTTTGCCGAAAAAGATATATCGCGCAGGAGCAAGCGACAGATGCGCGGCGTTTGTGCCTGTGTAATAAACTGACAGCGTTCCGTAAGCAGTGCGCTTCAACTCTGCAATGAGCTTCGCTTCTTCGGTCAACTCTCTGATCAGCTTCCCTTCTTTCTTGCTGCGTCGCACGCTTGCAATCAGCGCGTATTCATTGCCTTTGATGTCGAGCGCTTCCTGCATTCGATTTTCGATGGCCGCAAAGCAGTAATCTTTTTCAGGAAAAGCCAGCCACAAAACTCCCTGCTTGATCCCTACAGGGCATACGTCTTCGGGCACAACCGATCTGAGCACGCCTGCAAGCTCATTGAAGTTAGCGCGCAGCGGGTTGTTTGCCGCTCGCATGTAATTTCGATTCTGCGAGGCAAGGCGATACGCATAGAAACCAACGCCGCACGCGATGATAACGATCACAGCAATGTATAACGGTTTTGCTCTGGGCCACTGAGATGTTTTGAGCCGCTTTAACATCTCAACTCCATCGCGCAACATCACACCAACCGAAAGCGCAAACCAGGGCGCGAGGTGGATGACATAAAGCACAACTTTGCGCTGCGTGATACAGGCGAAAAACAGCGCGATGACGACTGTTGCGACAAGCAGTCGCGCACGCGGCTCGTCCATCAAGCTGTCGCGTTTCACAGCAATCGCGCCGCGAATGATCAGATAAATTACGGCGGCTGCGGTCAGCCATAAAAAGACATGCAGCAATGTCAGCGATGTGCCTATCTTCAAAAAGCCGTTGTACCACTTCTCGTAACGAGTCGCTTCGTTGAGCAGGTTGTTCCACCATCCCAAAAAGCTCAACACGCCAAAGTGCATGTCGTCCTGCCGGTTCTGCAAAAGAAAATTTTTATAATCAATGATGTCATAGATGACTTCGTAAGCCATCACCGCAAAGGCTCCGGCAGCAAATTGATAAAGGCTTCCGGCGCGGATGATGCGCCACCCTTGTCTGATCAACATCAACACGCCGATGGCGACAAGAATGTAGAGAACGTTCGTGTGGCACATCACGCCTGCGCCTGCCGCCATCCCCGCCGCGAAATAAAGTTTGCCCTGTTTGCGTTCGGTCGCAACCTCGTACAGATAAAACGCCAGCAACGCGAACATCGCTCCGGCGTAATCGTTGCGCACTACGCGACTGCGGTCGAGAAAGGTCGGGTCAGAGATGAGCAATACGACGGCAGCCAGTCCCGCTCGCCAATCGAAAAGTCTGCGGCCAATCGCGTGCGTAATCACTAGCACAACAACGGCGGTCAAGAGATTGAATGCGCGCCCCTGCGCAAGCCCCCATCCGAACAGCTTCATAAAGCCGCTCAACAGGACGAAGAAGACAGGCGTATACGAATGCCACACGTTTTCGATGTTGCCGCCCAGATGCCTGTACATCGGGAAAGCCAGTTTCCCGTGATAAAGCATTTCATAAGGCACTTGCAGCGTCATTGATTCGTCTGTGTCCGGGAGCGGATTTGTGGCGAGATTCTGCGCGGCAACGTAAACGAACCCAAAGATGACAAGAGCCAGAAGCGCGAAGTCGAAATTATTTCTAAAGACGAGGTTTTGAAAAAAAGGGATTCGACGCGGCGACTGATCTGTCAACTCATCCTCTGTTGTTGTCATGCTTGAGACACGGGAGCGCATCGTGATCGAAGCCTGCGCCGAGATTTTACTTTCGATCCGCCCCGACCTGCGCGTCGTGTGTTTCTCTGAGAACACGATTGGCCGCAGACATCCGGCCATCGTCCATATAGAAAGGATCGCTCAATGCTTCATCCAGAGAAATGAATCGCGCGCCCAGTCCTTTGAACCATGCGATCATTTCTGCCAGCGTATCGCAGGTCAGTTGGTTGGCTCGAATGACCAGAATGTGTTTGATCTCGCGCCCGGCGATTTCTTTGGCGATGGTGCGCGCTTTCACTGTCGTGTCGAGGAGAAGCGAAAAGAAGTTGGCCTTGATCAGATTAACGCAGTTGCTATCGCCTTTGGCCTGCGCGCCGCAGTACATCTGAATCAGCAGTCCGTCCTGCGCATCAATCGTAGTCGGCACGACGACGTGGCCGCTCTGTTTGAGATAGGCTTTAACCATCTCGTGATCAGCGCCGTCGCCAATTGTTTTGAGGTAAGGGTAGCGGAAATATTTGCGTTTAGGCGGAGAGTTTTTCCAGAGCGGCGCAAGCATTTGATCGTTGCGCGTGATGTTTTCGATAAGCTCCCTGGCGTTGTTCTTTTTCGCTTTGCGCCGGTCATAGGTGTAATTGCCGAGGAGGTTGCCGCTCTTGAGCCATTCGGTCTGCAGTGTGGCATCAAGGCTGTCGCCCGTGATGAAATCGACTGTCGGCGGCATCTGATTTGCGGCCAGCGCCTTGACCAACTTGTCGAAGTTCTCGCGCGTGTCCTGCGCGTAACAGAGGTCATCCGGGTTGATTTCGGGATTGACTTGGCTGGTGATCATGCCGTCTATGGTCAGGGCGAGTTCCAGACCTTCAAAGAGTT
>DATEKX010000794.1:0-8834 GCA_035277165.1 Blastocatellia bacterium
GCATGTGGTTCAGCCCTGGGCCAATGACCGAGTCGCTCAGATATTGCAGGAGCAAGGCACAGGCTTTGCGGCGAAGCTCGATTCTCTTGTCGCGTTCTTCCCTTCGATCAAAGCGCCTTTTGAATTGAAGGTAGCGGCCACTTCCGGGCGTTACGACGTAGCATTCTGCAAGTTCGAGCAGGGTGCTGCGGCGCTGCCTGTGATGCCTATGAGCAACGAAGACCCAAGCTCGATGATCGGCGAGCCTGTCGTGCTGCTCGGCTTTCCCACAGGCGTAGACGGATTGCTCCAGCGCATCGAAGATGGAGAGAAACGCGAGATATTAAAACTGCATGGGCGGTCTGCAACCGATGTGGCGGAAGGGCTGGCAGAGCGCGGGCTTGTAAGACCGCTCACGACGACAGGGACTATCAGCGACGCTCTGCCCGGCAAAATCGTGCACAGCGCGCAGACAACCGAAGGCGGTTCGGGCAGTCCCATGTTTGATCGTGATGGCCGCGTTATTGCCATCAACTCTGCGATACTTACAACCATCGATGGCAATCAGAGCTTCGGCGGCTCGAATTTCGGCGTGCCCATCAAAGTCGCCTTCGAGATGCTTCAAAGCTACGACAAAGCGAATCCGCGAGCCGCAAATTAGCGCTGACGCAAAACTTCATCATTCCTCTATTATGGCCAGACGTGAAACATCAGTCCTGACAGACGCAGACAAAAGCGCGCTGCTGGACGAGATTCCTGACAGTATTCGACAACTCGAAAATGAAATCTCGAAAGTCATAGTCGGGCAGCGCGAGGTCATCGATCAGATCATCATCGCTTTGCTTGTCGGAGGACACTGCATAGTCAAAGGCGTGCCGGGACTTGCAAAGACGCTCATCATCAAGACCATTGCAAACGCGATGAATCTGGATTTCAAACGGATTCAATTCACACCCGATCTGATGCCTTCCGACATCCTGGGCACGGAGGTAATCGAAGAAGACCATACAACAGGCCGCCGCATCGCCAGATTTATTCCGGGGCCGATATTTGCCAATATAATACTTGCGGATGAAATCAACCGCACGCCGCCAAAGACTCAAGCTGCGATGCTCGAAGCCATGCAGGAACGTCAGGTGACTGTCGCAGGCATCACCTATGATCTGAGCGCGCCTTTCTTTGTGCTTGCGACCGAGAACCCAATCGAACTGGAAGGCACATACACTTTGCCCGAAGCTCAGTTGGACCGCTTTCTATTCGACGTAGAGATTGGCTACCCTGCCCGCGATGAAGAGATGGCCATACTTGCGCAAACAACTTCGGCGCAGCATTCGGCAGTGAATCGCGTGATTGACGCCGCGCGCGTCTTGCAGATTCAAGAAGTGGTGCGCGATGTGCCTGCCGCAAGCAATATTATTAACTATGTGACGAGGCTCATCAGGGCGAGCAGGCCGGGAACAGATGATGCGCTTCCCTTCACTAATCAGTGGGTCAAGTGGGGCGCAGGCCCGCGCGCAGGGCAGGCTTTTTTGTTAGGAGCAAAAGCGCGTGCGCTTTTAGATGGCCGGTACACCGTTTCTTTCGACGATGTACAAGCTCTGGCCTACGCGGTGCTCAGACACAGAATCATTATGAGCTTCCACGCAGAAGCCAAAGGCTTATCGCCGGATGACGCGATCAATGAGTTGCTCGCCAGCGTGCCCAGGCAGTAAGGACAGATGTTTGAAGTAACGCCTTCAGGCTGAAGGCGTTACTTCAAACAGTTATGCGCGCCGGTCGCTGCCTGCGATTTCGACTCCTGTGAACCTGAGCAACTCGTCTTCTTTGCTCGGAGGCGGGATCACTTCAAAAACGATATTATCGAATTTCCCGTGTCCTCTGTAGAACGACGATTTGTAGCCGCGCAGGTTTGTGAATTCGACCACCTGCACGCCCCATTTTCCAAGCGCCGCGTTTTCGGGAATCTCGATGGCGATTTCAAAGCTCCCTTTCGAGAAGAAGTCTTCGGGAGGAATAGCAAGTTCGCCCGTCGCAAGCTTGAGTTTGGTTGAACTACCCATGCTGAACTGAAAGCACTGCACATAAATCTTTTTGATGCCGTTTGGGTCGTACGCGCTCAGACGGAGCAAGAGTATATCACCTGCTATCACACGCACATCATCAGAGTTATTTTCCGCCAGACTGACAGACATATTCCATATCTCCTTATGAAAGCAGTATTAGCGTGAGGTTTTCTTTATTTTATTATTTGGGCAGGTACAGGATCGCTCGTTTTACTTTTCCGGCACGGCGACGATAATAACCCCTTGCATTAGACGCGTCAAGAGTTGAAAAGGCAAAGGTCAGATAGCCTTTGGCCTCTGCCTTTAGTTTTTCTGCCCGTAAGGTCGCTGTTTGCCTTCGTTCGCTTCTTTGAAAGCGCCGTGCGGTACGTCGCCCATCGAAATCGCTTTTTCGTATTCAACGACAGCGTCTGCGCGGAACTCTTGAAAATCATATATGCGACCGAGCAACACGTGGCTCCATTGAATCAACCACGATTCGTTTTCCCGCGAAGCGTTCTCAATCGCTTTGCGATATAGCTTGATGGATTGTTCAAGGCGGTCGTGTTGCGCTTGAATCTTGTCGTCCTCGTCGGACTTCGGATCAAGCTCGACCGCGGAAGGCGTCTGGCTTATGACCTGCGCCATGCCGTAGAGCGCGCGCGCATTGTTCGGCTCGGCTGCAATCACTGATTCAAGGAGAGGTCGCGCTTCGCCGAATTTCTTCTGCCGAATCAAATCATCCGACATAAGAATCCTTTTCGCCACCGGGCCGATAACGGCTTCACTCGGGTCTGCATCAGGCTTCGCGGCTTTTGCGCGTCGAGCAGCGGAAACGCGAGCGACTACAGGTTCAAATTCTTTCGTGCGCTCGGCTTCGCGCTCAAATTTCGTCGTCGCAACCATCTGATCGAAGAAGGCTTCGATGCTTACGCCAGACTCTTCAAGCCCTTTGAGCTGGTCGTAAAAATGAAAACTCAGTACTGCGCCTCTGAGATATGCTTGAGCCAGATCGTAAACGGCATCGTCTTCGTTGTAAGCAGGGCCGCCTCTTGTCGCCACGATCCGGCGCAATCTGGACTCTGCCGCTTGCGCAAGCGATTCTCTGGTTATCAGATAAACACTCGATCCGACCTGTTTCGAAGCTGTAGGCACGCCGGAAGCAAGCTTAACGAATAGGTCTCTGTATTCGAGCGAAGTTTTCAAGTGGCGTTCGATCATCGGGTCAATCACGAAACGTATCAACGCCTGGCGTATTCCGTCCGTGTTAACAACTCTCGACGGGCCGATTATCACGATGTAGTCGTCGCCGATTCTGCGAGACAGCAAGTCTTCTTTTTGATTCAGAATGTCGCCTCGGACAAAAGAGGTGTTGAAGCCTCCGAGCGGGTCGGGTATCACAAAGACCTGTCGCGTGCGATTGCGAGCTACGATCTTCGGGTCCTTCTTTTTGCTTTTGGTTTCGGGGTCGGTCTGCGTAATCACGAGCGGTCGCATGTTGATTATAGTTTCAGGATTTGTGTGAAAATAATCGAGCGTTTGATAAATCAACTCGCCCACGGGCTGGCGATAAACCGCTGCGTAGGCTTCGCCCACCAGATGATATTTCTGGATCAGGTTTTTGATATTACTTTTGATATAAAACTCTCTGACCAGCGGAATGAATTCCAGTAATGGTTCAAGGTCTGGTGGGAGCGACTGATCGCGCGGCGTGTAGATTGAAAACGCGGGCGGCGGAGTCATCAACAAACTCAAAGCGGCGTAGCGAGCCGCGTCCGTGGCTTCGTCTACGCCCGCGCGACGATGAGCTTTGTAAAACGCCGCGAGCTTTTCCTTGAGTTGCGGGTCGAGGTTCGCGAGGTCTTTACGGATTTCCGCGCGAGCGGGCGAAAGCGGCTGCCCGCCTGACTCGTAATCAAAGCCCGCTACGTTGATCGCAGCCATCAATACAAACATTCGCGTGTCCGGCTCTATGCGAACATTCACGTCAGCCGGAAGGATGAAGCCTGCTGCGGTTTGAGGCGGCGCAGGCTGCTTCGTTTCCGGTTTCGCCTGTTGCGTCTGCGCCACGGCAACGAAAGAAATGCTGAGAATAAGGGCCAATGCTGATTTGATCATAATGAATAAAGATAGCCGTGTAACAAAAGGACGGTCAATGAAGAAGTTTGAAAGACTCAAATAGGAGTTTAAGAAGCTCCGTAGGAGCGACCTGTCTATAGCAGCGGAATGCAAAATGATTTCGTAGCTCCATAGGAGCGACCTCTGAATCAACAGGTCGCTCCTATGGAGCTACAGAAAATCCCATCAACGTTGAAACTATAGACAGGTCGCTCCTACGGAGCTATTTTTTATAGCCCCCTTAAAGGTCACGTTTTACAACTTCTCCGAAACCGTCTTCGCCTGCATGAACAACATCAAGTAATCGCGCCCGCCCGCTTTTGAGTCCGTGCCCGACATGTTGAACCCGCCGAACGGATGCACATCAACTAGCGCGCCTGTGCATTTGCGATTCAAGTAAAGATTGCCGACGTGAAAATCGCGGCGCGCCTGTTCGAGCCGCTTCCTCTCACGACTATAGACCGCGCCAGTCAGCCCATATTGCGTATTATTTGCGATGTCTAAAGCCGCGTCGAAATCTTTAGCTCTGAATGCCGCAAGCACGGGGCCGAAAATCTCTTCTTGCGAGATGCGCGCCATCGGATCAACATCGCCCACGATGGTCGGTTTGATGAACCATCCGCCCTGGTCTTCTGCGACCGGGCCGCCGCCTGCGAGCAGTTTGCCTTCGCCTTTGCCTATGCCAATGTAGTTCGATATTGATTCATAAGCGCTCTTGCTCGAAACAGGCCCCATCCAATTCTCTTGCTCTCTGGTTGGGCCGACGCGAATCTTGTTCGTGCGATCAACGACTCGCTCTAACAATTTGTCATAGACTTCTTCGACAACGACGACGCGCGAGCACGCAGAGCATTTCTGACCTGAAAATCCGAACGCCGCCGCAGTGACTCCCTCGGCAGCCTCGTCCAGGTTTGCCGTCTCGTCAATGACGATTGTGTCTTTGCCTCCCATCTCAGCCACGACGCGTTTGATCCACAACTGGCCTTCAGCAGTTTTCGATGCAAGCTCGTTTATGTGCAAGCCTACGTCCTTCGAGCCTGTAAACGCGATAAAGCGTGTGCGCGGATTGCCCACAAGGTAGTCGCCTATGCGTCCGCCGCTGCCCGGCAAAAAGTTGACCACGCCCGGCGGAAGCGCAATTTCTTCGAGCAACTCGACGAAACGCGCTGCGATTATGGGGCTGTCGCTCGATGGTTTAAGCACGACCGTGTTGCCCGTAACGACCGCAGCCATAGTCATTCCAACCATGATCGCAAGCGGGAAGTTCCAGGGCGGAATGACTATGCCGACGCCGAGCGGTATGTAATAAAGCTCGTTCTGTTCGCCGGGCTGCGGGGTCAGCGGATGATCGCCGCTGTAACGAATCATTTCGCGCGCATAGAACTCGCAGAAGTCAATCGCTTCGGCCACGTCCCCATCTGCCTCGGCCCACGATTTGCCCACTTCGAGCACCATAAGAGCAGTGAATTCGGCTTTGCGCTTCTTGAGCAAAGCGCCGACTCTCAGCAGGTAACGCGCGCGAACTTCGGGCGCGACCGTTTTCCATTCTCGGAAAGCCGCTGTCGCTTCTTCGATGGCTTTGTCTGCCAATTCGACCGTCGCTTTGTGAACCAGCCCCACGACCTCGTCGTAATTCGATGGGTTGGGCGAAGCGAGCATATCGCCTGTCGTGTAGTGTTTGCCGCCAATGACGAGCGGATACTCGCGGCCAAACTCCGATTCGACTTGCGCAATCGCTTCACGCATTGCTGCTGCGTTGCGCTCGTTTGAGAAATCCAAAAGCGGTTCGTTTTGAAATGGAGGGAGCATAAGGAAATCCTTTCGTATTTCGAGCTTTCAGGTGACCAACTTACAAATTACCAATCGCGCGCGATGCGAGTCAACTTGGCAGAGGTGGCTACTTTTATATGTTGTTATCAACTTTTGTCGCCGCTCGCTCATCAAATCATCATAGTAATTGGAAAAGTTCATTTGCTATCATCGAAAGTGAGCAACCCGATGCGCTCAATTGCATCGGTCAAAAAAGAGGAGAATTGATGTTCGTTAACCGCCGCGCCCCATTCGCACGATTAGCTTTTGCCCTTCTGCTGCTGCTTGCAATCGTCGCCAGCCCCGGCCTCAGGCAACTGAAGGCTGCGTCAAACAGCGCCGTTGACCATTCTCAAGTCGGGGAGAAGCTTTCCAGGCACGACCGCGAAGAGATATTTGAAGATGTCTGGGAAACGATTGACGAAAAATATTTCGACCCTTCTTTCAACGGAGTTGACTGGAAAGCAGTGCGCAAACGTTACAGCCCGCTCGTTGATGCGGTCAAAAACGACGATGAGTTTTATGCCTTGATGAAAAAGATGGTCGGCGAGCTTCACGACGCGCACACGCGATTTAACACTCCGCGAGAGCGTAGAGATCGAGAGCAGTTGAGAGCCGTGAGCACAGGAGTTTCAATATCCGAAGTCGAAGGACAGATCGTGATCACGGGCGTAGAGCCTAATTCGGAAGCGGCAACTGCGGGAATTGAAAACGGGATGTTGCTTCGCACAGTTGACGGAAAGCCAGTTCAAGACCGAATCCGAGAAACGCAAAAACTCATAGGCGGCACATCTTCGGAGCGCGCCGAAAAACTCAGGCTTTATGGGAAATTACTGGACGGCGAACCGGGCACGACTATCAAGTTAGGGCTTGAAGACGCAGAAGAAAAACTTGTAGAAGTGACTCTCACCCGCCACGTCGTTGCCGATGATGCGAAAGTCACATCGCATCGTTTGGCGAGCGGCTACAGCTATATAAAACTGACCCTTTGGAAGTCGCCCGTGCATAAAGATTTCAGGCGCGCGCTCGAATTGTTCAAGCACACGCCCGGAATAATCATCGACTTGCGTGGCAATCCCGGTGGCGAGGCAAACGAAGTCATAAAGATCGCGAGCTATTTTTTCAATTCGCGTGTCCCTTTCGGCCAGTTCATCTCTCGCTCAGGCAAAGCGATCACGCTTTTCACAGAGCGCGACGAGCAGGTCTACAAAGGAGCGGTCGTCATTCTTGTGAATGAAGGTTCCGGCAGCGGGTCAGAGCTTTTTTCCGGCGTGATGCAGGAGAATGGACGCGCAACGATCATAGGTCGCCAGAGTTGCGGCTGTGTGCTTGGAATCACAAGGTTCAAGAAGATGGAAGGCGGCAGTGAGCTTGCCGTCAGCGAATTGAAGTATATCTCGCCGCGCGGCCAGAAGTTTGAAGGAGCCGGAATCATGCCGGACAAAGTAGTTGCTTTGACTATAGCCGACCTTCAAGGCCATCGAGATGCAGCGATTCAAGCAGCAGAGAGCTTGCTCAAGTTGCGAAAGCAGGCATGAATTCATAATCTGAAGATTTACTGCAGAGGCGCAGAGAGAATAGAGAGTCTTTCTCTGCGTAATCTCTGCGTCCTGCGGCGCCTCTGCAGTGAATTGCCTTCCTCCTCGTTCCTTCATTTTGACATTTTTATTGACAGACAAGTCAAAATGACTTAGATTCTCGGAATCCCGAATTAAGACTTGAGCAAAAACAGCCCCTAAACGCGTCTCAGCCCCGATTCGAGAGCAGGCTCACGTATGTCCAACCCGAATGGGTTAGAGGGTCGTATCCTCATCCTCGGAGACGAGACCAAGTCCGCACGCGCCATCGAGCGGTTGCTAGCGGCTTCCGGTTACGCTGCACATTATCTAACCTCTTTTGAGACTGCTCGCCAACAGGTCACCTCTCCAGACATCGCGCTTGTTATTATTGAGCCTTCAGCCTCTCGCTTGAACGACAAATATTATGAACCTTCCGCAGATGATTCGGGTGACGGGCTGCGAAGAATAGAATGGGCGCGTGAGGCTCTCTGCTTCTGCGAAGAGACAAAATCGAACAGGCCGAACTCTGAACTTCCAATCCTTGTAATCTCTAAAAGTCAGCGAACGCAGGATAAGGTCGCCTGCCTTAATCGCGGTGTGACGGATTACCTGACGCGGCCTTATCAAAGAGCCGAGTTGTTGTCACGCGTCCGCTCGCATGTTCGCGCTTGGCGCAATGAGCGCGAAAGAACCGAGAGGTTCGAGCAACTGAACGTCTTTCATGCAGTCTCTTCGGTTCTTACGAGTTCGCTTGAACCGGATGTGTTGCTCGAAGGCACGCTTTCAGTTCTCGTCAATCATTTGAGCGTTGACGCGGGAGTCGTTTACCTCCGCAATGCTGACACGCTTCAAATGAGCATCGTGGCCGCAGAAGGTTTCTCCGAGGGAGAGAGCGATCACACGGGGCTTCTTGATCTGCATTCGAGGATTGCGCCACTGATGCAAGGACAACCGCTCGTTCTTGAGCCACTTCCCGATTCAGCAAAAAAAGGGATCGCGGGCGACGTGCTTGCGAACTTTCACGGTCTGGTCTGCGCGCCAATTGGATTGAAGGGCAACATCATCGGAGCGATATGTTTGTTCTCGAATAAAGAGTCTGCGTTTCCAAGACAGCAGTCCGCTTTGCTTTCGACCATATGCAATCAATTGAGTGTTGCGATTGAAAACGCGCGGCTCTATGTCGAAACGAAAAAAAGCGCCGCGCAACTCTCATTCGTCTATAACCTCGGCAATAACCTGATGACCTCGCTCGAAATGGACGAGCTTTTAGGGTATGCGGTTTTTTCAGTCGGCAAGAGCGTCGCCTGCGATGTGTGCGCGGTCGTCG
>DATEKX010000795.1:0-2587 GCA_035277165.1 Blastocatellia bacterium
CTGTTTGCCCCTATCTGACCCTACCCAAGCAGGTAAGTGCTGGTAGATTCGACCCATTCTTCATTTAATAGAAATGAGCTGCCGGTTGACCTGTACTGGGTTCGACTCTATGCTCCGAATAAATTAAACAATAACGAGCGACCCTGGAAGATGGATAAGAAATCCCCGAACCTCATACCAAGTGGCATCGAACCCATTGACAAGTTGATGGGTGGACTTCAAAACGGCCAGTTGTATCTCGTCCACGGCGAAGCATCTGGCAAGTCGCTTTTCGGAATCAAGTTCCTGATCGAAGGACTCAAGCGCGGCGAGAATGGCGCGCTCGTTATACGCTATTCCCCCGAAGACGCTGTGCGGCGATTCGCGCGTCTCGGCTACGATTGCCTCGAAGACGTTTATAGCGGTCGCCTGGTCATACTCGAATATTCGGATGATATAATTCAGCAGATTTCACGGCTGCGCGAGCTTACGCCCGTCTTGCGCGAGCTTGAATGGTTGTTGGGCGAAACGCGACCCCAGCGGCTTATATTCGACCCGTTCACAAGCCTGGTGGCAGGCGAAGGAGACCTGCGGTCTCGCGTGCGCGAGTTCACAGACTGGGCCAGTTCTTTTGGGGCGACTGTTGTTTTCATCGCTAACGGCGGCGACGATGTAGTCGAAGCAATCAAACCACATACTGCCGAAATATTTCGATTTGAAGTTAGAGAAGTCGAAGATCACGCCACGCGATTCGTCACGTTCGAGAAATCCACAGCGATCCCCGACCATGCAATTGAAGTTGATCCGTCGCGCGGAATCTTTCTGCTTGAGCGAGCCAGAAGCCAGGAACACTTCTTCTCCATGTTTCAGGCAACGCCCTCGCCCGCTGAATCAACTGAGGCCGTCAAACCTGCGACCGAACCTGTGACAATCGAACACGAAATATTAAGATCGACTGTTGAAGAATCAACTCCCGCAGAGGCAAGCCAAATTAAGACAGTCGCAGAAGCGCCGATCTCAAATGAAATCAGCAATGAAAACGATTTATCGGATTTCGATATTATCGCGGAAAAACTCAGGAAAAGAAGCGGCGCTCAACCAACAGCAGAAAGCAGGCCGCCCGCGACCACCAAATTATTTATTGGCACAGGGCCGCATTCAGATCAATTGGCTGCGTCTTCTGCCTTAACGCCGCCCAATGAGCACGCAGCATTTATCGAATCGCAATCGGATGTGTTCGCTGATTTGGTAGACGAGTTGACTGGCGTTATGGCGCCGCTCGATTTGGACGAACCATCTGCCGATCAAAGGACAGTCGAACCATCTGTCAGCGTCGAGCAGATAACCGAAGCCGCTCAACCCGCAACCGAGCAGCCTTCAGACGAATTGGTTAATACCGAAGCGCCGCCTGAAAGAAAACATATCCGCGCGTCTGATTTGAAGATAGATTCAACAATGGCTGCGCGAGCGGCGGAAATATTATTGCGCCCCCCTGAGTCGCAAACGGAGTTGCCGACTGCGCCGAAAGCAGAGCGCAAAGCCGCGCTCTCGGACGCGCCCCCTTTGACAAGCGTCCAGCCGAAAGACTTCAACGTGCTGATCATTGAAGATGATCCTGTGACGCGCGATGTCATAGCTCACACCTTGAGCGATTACACGATTGAGACTGTAAGCGATGGCGTGACCGGGCTGGCAAAGCTCATATCACTCAAGCCCGATCTTGTCGTGCTTGATCTGGACCTGCCAATCATTGACGGGTTCAAAATTTTACAGCACATTCGATTGAGCCTGAACGTGCCCGTCATCATCGTGTCAGGTTCGCGCGTCAGAGCAACCGACCGCGTGCTTGCGGCAGAGCTTGGCGCGGACTATTACCTTACGAAACCGTTCAGCGTGGTAGAGCTTGAACATAAAGCCCGCCAGTTGGTAGCGCGTTATCGCGGCATAGATTCGTGGATATTGTCTTCAAAAGCGGCGCGCGGCGCGCACGCCCAACAGAGTGATTCTTCGACAAGTGATTTAACTTCGGCCCCGGTCACAGAGCCTGTTGTCTTATCGGTCGGCTCGGAAGCCGAGCAGTTCATCCCCTATCGAGATTTCGCTTCGCAGGTTGAAGCGCGTGTCAAGAAGGCAATGGACAGCGGCGCGGCGTTTTCGATAGTCGGATGCCGTCTGACTCAGATGACCGCAAACGCTGGCCTGTCTGCGCTCAGGCTTTACGAGTTAGCGCGAATGCTTGTGCGGGAGTCGGATTTAATATCTACGAACCTGCGCAATGATCTGGTGATCTTGTTAACGGACGCAAACGCTAACGGCGCGCAGGCTTTCGTAAGCCGATTGCGCGAGCGAGTGTTGAACGAAATGAATCAAGAGCCGTCGGTGTGGCTGCGCAGCTTCCCCGACCTCGAAGAAGCTACGGAAGCTGCGACTTCTGCTTTCAAGCCCAACAACGGAAGCCGCGCAAGGCGGCGCGCAAGCGATAATCAAGACTGGGCAAACAAGACAGATGCGCCCGTCGAAATTCAAAAGAAACTCGACCCGCGCGAGTCTTATATAGACTTCCTCGATAACCTGTAGGAAAGATTCACCGGCTAAAGTCTTTTGTAGC
>DATEKX010000796.1:0-5975 GCA_035277165.1 Blastocatellia bacterium
GATGCCCAAGTCGAAAGCAGGAAGAAGCGCAGATCGGCAAAAAGTGGCCTGGGCTATATTGCTCTGCTTTTTCGCTTCCGGCATGAGCGGGCTGGTCTATCAGGTCGTATGGGTGCGCGAGCTAGTGCTCGTTTTTGGCGCGACCACCTTCGCCGTCAGCACAGTGCTCACAGCTTTCATGGGAGGGCTTGCGCTCGGCAGTTTTTACTTTGGTCGCCGCTCGGAAAAAATCCTTCGACCTTTGCGGCTCTATGGGCTGCTTGAAATCGGCATAGGCGTATACGGGCTTGCGGTTCCCTTTATCTTTGCCGTGCTTCCTTCTATTTATCATCCCATCTGGCAATGGCTCCAGCTTTCATTTTTCACTCTCAGCATAGTTCGGTTCCTGTTTGCGATACTGGTCTTGATTTTGCCCACGGCGCTGATGGGCGCGACCTTGCCGATACTTTCCAGTTACTACGCGCGCGATGCTCGTCGCATAGGCTTGCGCGTCGGCTCGCTTTACTCGCTCAACACATTTGGCGCGGTGTTTGGTGCAGCGGCCACAGGATTTTTGCTGATACCTACGCTCGGCATGCACGCGACGACTGTGACGGCTGCCGCGATTAACATCATTCTCGGCTTCGTCGCGCTTAAACTCTCTCGCGCCGAAGAACCAGCCGCGCCGAGTTCTGAAGAAGTAAATGCTGTTGATGAGCAAAACGCGATTGAAACTGCAACGCCGAACGTCTCGCCGAAAGGGAAGAGGCGATTCATCGCGTGGCTTTCAATATTGATGGTCGCGACACGAAACTGGAAAAGCGCAGGCAAAGCCGCGCGCGACTCGATTTCGTCCGCGAACGCAAACCGTGATCGCATGAGAATCGTCGCGACGCTTGGCGGATTCGCATTGAGCGGGTTCATCGCGCTTTCTTATGAAGTGATCTGGAGCCGCGTGCTCGCGCTCATCATCGGCTCATCGGTTTATGCGTTCAGCATAATGCTGACGACGTTTTTAATAGGGCTTGCGGTAGGCGCATCTGTTGCCTCGCGTTTGGTTGATCGAATTCGCCACCCGGTTTTTGTCTTCGCTCTCATCGAAATCGGCATCGGCGCTACGTCTTTCATCGGCGCTTACCTGTTCAACGACCTGCCATATGTTTTCGTTCAAATTTACCGGCTGGCCGGTAGTTCATCGTTCGAAGTTTTGCTCCTGGCCCGGTTCCTCATAGCTTCGCTGGTGATGATCTTGCCGACGTTGTTGCTGGGCGCTCTGTTCCCGCTCGTAGTCAAGATCGTTTCGATTGGCGAGAGCGCGAGAGCGAGCGGGCGAACGGTCGGTGACGCTTATGCGGCGAACACGCTTGGCGCTATCACAGGTTCTTTCGCGAGCGGGTTCATCTTGATTCCGTTCCTCGGATTGCTTGGCAGCCTCAGATTATGCTCCGCGCTCAATTTCGTCGTCGCCGTAATGCTGTTTATCGTGAGCAACCGAAGCGTGTCAGAGAAAAGGAGCAAAGGAGAAAAAGAGAAGGCGAAAAAGGGTCGTGTGAAAAGCGGCAAAGTTCCGCGCTTCTCTGTCCCTACGGCTCCCGGTATTTTCTTATTCTCTTCGCGCCTGCGCCTCTCCGCGTTGTTGGGCATCATTGTCTCTTTGATGTGCATGGGAGTGATTGCATTAACCGAGCCGCCGTGGGATTCCGAAGTGATGTCGAGCGCGGTCTATCGCTACGCCCCTCAACTGAGCGGAAAGAGCAAGCAGGAGCTTTTCGATTATCTCAAACGCGGGCAGGGCGAAACGGTCTTTTACAAAGAGGGCATCACCGCAACCGTGGCCGTTCAACAACAAAGCGGAGGCCGCGTGCTCAAAGTCAACGGCAAGCCCGAAGCCTCGACTGCGGGCGATATGCCTACGCAGATTTTAATCGGGGCGCTGCCGCTGCTCGTGCGCCAGCAGACCGACAACGTTTTATTGATTGGATTGGGAAGCGGCGTAACGCTCGGCTCGGTTGAACAGTTCCCCGTAAAGCAGGTCACCTGCGTAGAGCTTGAGCCTGCCGTGGTCGAAGCGACGCGCCACTTTGAAGACGTGAACAATCGCCCGCTCGAAGACCCGCGACTCCGCCTTGTCTCAAACGACGGGCGCAATTTTATCTACACGACTGACGAGAAATTCGACGTGATTGTGTCGGAACCGTCGAACCCCTGGCTTACGGGCGTAGCCAACTTGTTCACGCTCGAATATTTCAAGCGTGGAGCCGCTGCGTTGAAAAACGACGGGTTGTTCGGCCAGTGGCTACAGCTTTACGAAATGGCTCCCGAAGACGTGCGCACGCTGGTAGCGACGTTTCGCGCGGCGTTCCCTTATGTCTATGTCTTTCGCGGAGCCGAAGGCGATTTGATGCTGCTCGGAAGCAAGAGCGAGCGGAAACTCGATATGTCAATCATCAGATCGCACTTTGATAATCCAAAGATTGCGGCAGACCTCAAACGCATCAACACAACCAGACCGGCAGACATCATTTCGCGCTTTTATCTTGGCCCTGACGAAGTGAGCAACTTATCGAACGGCGCGCCGCTCAACACGGACAATAACGCCTTGATAGAGTTCAACGCGCCGCGCCGCGTCGGCACCGCCGAAGAGACGGTCGAGCGAAATGTGAAGCAACTTCTCGCTTACGCCACATCGCCCTTGCGCTACCTTGATGGCAAATCAATGTTGCTTGCGAGCGATGCAGACCTGTTGACCGAAATCGCGCTCGGCGCAGTCAAGCGCGAAGACCGCGCGCGCGCAGAGCAGTTCATAAACTATTCGCTCGAACTTGCCGAAACGGCGCAAGCGCACACCATGCTTGGCGAGTTGCGCGCCGCTCGCGGCGATGAATCAGCGGCGATTGACGAATGGCAGGCGGCGCTGACGCTCGACCCAAAGCACTTTTACACGCTGATCAATCTGGCCAAAGTGTATATGTCCAAACAAGACATCGCGCGGGCAGTCCCTTATCTTGACCGCGCGCTTGAGGTTGACGGGTCAAGCCCGCGCGCTCATCACCTGCGCGGCCTTGCTTATCAAGCGTCGGGCGATCAAACTCGCGCCGCTCTCGAATATCGCAAAGTGCTGCCCGATGCGGCGTATGCGCGCAACTTCCCGAATTTTTATCTCAACTTCGGCACGGCGCTCACGCAGCTTGGAATGTATGAAGAGTCAGCGCAGATGCTTGAACAATTCGTGGGCCTTCAGCCCGCTGATTTTGACGGGCATTACCAGCTTGGCGTGGTATTGGAAATAATCTCCGAGCGAACGCTTGACGAAGCAACTACGCGCCGCGCAGTTGACGAATTGAAACGTGCCCTCTCAATACAAGGCGAGCATAAGATGGCGGCGATGGCGCATTACTATCTGGCGAAAGCCTACCGGCGACTTGAGCTTCACGATAAGGCCGAATCGGAGTTTGAGATTTACGAGCGAATGTCGCCGTGATGTGACAAGCACGCTGGTCTATTTTTCCGGCAAAGCGTAGCAACTCTCTCCGGCTCGTCCGGCGAGGCTTGCAATTAAGTTGACCAGTTCGGCCAACTCGACGGGCTTCGACAGGTGCGCTTGATAACCCGCTGAGAGCAATTGCTCACGGTCTTCCGGTCTGGCATATCCGGTCAACGCTATGGCAGGAATTTGTCCTCCGCTTTCCGGCATCAGTTCTCTTACCTTCTGAATTAAAACGTAACCGTCTTCGTCGGGCATCCCTATATCAGATACCAATATTTCTGGAATCCAACGCTCCAACAGTTTTAATGCTTCCCTGGCCGAACCCGACACTCTGACTTCGGCCCCGAACTGCGTAAGCATCACTTGGAGCATCTCACGCGCATCCGCTTCATCCTCTACAATCAGCACGCGCAATCCGTTGAGCTTCCCTGAATTAATGAAATTCGGTTCGCCTTCCGCTGCTAAAGAAAGCTCAGAGTTGTCGCCGGAAAATTGCGCGGCATCTCTCGCAAAAAAAGCTTCCGTGTTGCGACTGACCAGAAGCGGCAATCGGACGATAAAAGTCGCGCCCTGTTCCTCTCCCTTGCTTGTCGCTTGCACTGTCCCGCCATGCATCTCGACAAGATGACGGACTATAGCCAGACCCAAGCCAAGCCCGCTGTGATGTCGCGTGCTTGTGCTATCGGCCTGGCGGAAACGATCAAACACGAAAGGCAGAAATTCGACGCTAATCCCTTTGCCCGTATCACTGACCGTGATTTCAGCCTGAGACCCTGCGCGCTCAAGTCGAACGCTGACCGTCCCCGATTTGGGAGTGAATTTGATGGCGTTGGAGACAAGGTTCCAGACTATCTGTTGCAAGCGATTCGGGTCGCCTGACACCAGACTGTCAGGGTCATTGAACACGGTCTGAATCCGAATTGCCTTGACCTCGGCGGCCAGTCGCACAGATTCGAGCGCCGCTTCGATCACCGGCACCAGATTGACCGGCATAACATCCAAACTGAGCTTGCCCGTAATGATGCGCGACACGTCCAGAATGTCTTCAATGATTTTTGTCTGCATCTTTACATTGCGATCTATTATCTCTATCCCGTGCGCGAATGATTCTGCGTTGTTTACGTTTTTGCGCAGGATTTGCACCCATCCGGCTATAGCGTTGAGCGGCGTGCGTAACTCATGCGAAACCGTGGCTAGAAATTCGTCTTTAGCGCGATTGGCTGTTTCCGCCTCCTTGCGCGCGGCCTGTTCGCGGGCAAGCAATCTGACGAGTTGTTGTTCATAGGCTATTCGCTCAGTCACATCATCAATTATTGTGATTGTTCCAATGACGCTATTATCTTCGGTGAGCGGAGCGATTCGCGCGCTCTGCTGCATCTGATCGAAAGATTGATCCTCGACTTGCGATGGCATATCGATCAAATAGCGATGGAGGCGATGAGAAAGCACCATCACCTGACCGGCAAGGGCATCTTTATAATGTTTATCCAATCCGCGCTCGACCAGATCGGGGTAAGCGTCAAACAGATTCCGGCCAATCATTTCAGACGCGCTTCGCCCGGTGCGGGCCTCAAGCCAGTGATTCCACCCGCGAATCGTCAATTCAGCATCGGTCATGAAAATGCCTTGCGCTGTAAGATTATTCATCCAGCGCAACGCTATCTCGTCTATCATTCTTTGCTCATGGAAAATTGGATTTTGGCATTAACGAAAGCCTATTTCCCCTGTCTCTCTTCCCAGTTCTCGACCTCTTGAATCAAGCGGTCCATGCTGACGACGTTCAAAGCTATGACGAGGTATCCTTTTATTGCGCTGTCGCGCACGTGGAATGCGGTATAGACGACAAGCGCATATCGCAACTCTTCTTTGTCAATAACGAGCGACCTGACCAATTCGCCAAGGTTTTCCAGATGCAGGCGTGGCACAGAAAAACTGACTCGCACCTGCAGCAGATTGCCGAACACGCCCAGGCAGGCGTTCAAAAGTATGTTGCCAACTTCGGTCAACACTTCGCGCGCTGACTCGTTCAAGCGATGCGAACGTAACGCTTCATCGGTCAGTAAATCCGTGAGCGTCACCGCGCCGTCATAATTCAACAGCAGTAACGCATCGCCGGTCAGCGGCCCTGTAAAGACCTGATGCACGCTGGCAAGCTCGTCAGGCAGGAATTGGGCGAGCCTGCTCGATAATTCATGGACCGGATAAATTTCGACCCTCGGCACATCAAGTACGACTCTGTGTCCAGTTAGCTCCGAAAGCGAAGCCGCCGTGCGCGAAAAAGCTATATTGATCAGTTCGGTTAGGGCGTCATTCTGGCGCTCAGTTAGTTGCATCCGCGCCTCCCTGAAGCACTCGATTTACGACGCTCAATACTTTGTCGCTTGTAAATGGCTTGTTGACGAATCCGCTTGCGCCGCCCACTTTGACCATCTCGCGCGTCGAACTTTGAATGTCGGCGCTGCCGACGATCACGCGAGCCTGCGGGTCCATTTCGCGCAGTTTGTTTAAG
>DATEKX010000797.1:0-2916 GCA_035277165.1 Blastocatellia bacterium
GGGCGGCGCAATCGCGCGCTGACGGCGATCTCTTTTATCGTATTACTCAGCGGTTTCCTGATATTAATGCCGTCGGGATATTCAAGTCGCATCACTTCAATATTCGATAGCTCAAGCGACCCCACAGGCTCATCGCAGGCGCGGCGCGACCTGCTCGACCGCGCCAAAGATGTCGCTTCAAATCATCTCATCATCGGCGTTGGCATGGGGAATTATCCCATGTACTCGCTGCACGAACAGAGAGCGCACAACTCTTTCCTCGAAATATCTGCCGAGCTTGGCGTATTGGGGCTGATAGCTTATCTGGTCATGATCTTTGCCCCTCTGCGTTCATTGCGCCGGATTGGGCGTGAGATAATTCGGTCGCAAAAAAACTCTGCATCTACAGATCGCGACAACGACCAGCAGGAAACTTATTATTTCAGCTCTGCATTTCAAGCATCGCTCGTAGCCTACATAGTGTGCAGTTGTTTTGGGTCAATTCAATATCTGTGGTTTCTTTACTATCCGCTTGCCTATGCCATCTCGCTTAGAAAAATTCACGAAGCTGAATCACTTGCAGCCCGTGAGCTTCCGGCGGAAATGAAGGTAGTCGAAGCGCGACCGAGAGCCGTGCTCTGGAAGCCGCGTCAGGTGCGCAAACGACTTGCCGCAATCGCCAGCAATTCTGAGGCGTCCGCCGATTCTTAAAACGGAGAGCCTGTGACAGTCGAAATAATTTTCATAAGCATGCTTGCGCTGATAGCCTACACCTATGTCGGTTACCCTGTGCTGGTCTACTTGTTGAGCCGTCTGTTTGAAAAGCCTGTTCGCCGCGCAGACATCACGCCTACGGTTTCGGTCATCATCGCGGCTTATAACGAAGAGCGCGACATCGCTCAAAAGATAGAGAACACGCTTGCGCTCGACTACCCAAAAGCGAAGCTTGAGATTATCGTCGCTTCCGACTGCTCGTCTGATCGTACGGATGAGATCATAAGCTTTTATGCTCAAGAAGGAGTAATACTGCATAGACGACCAGAGCGATTGGGCAAGAGTGTTGTTCAAAATGCGGCGATGAAATGCTCGACGGGCGAGATCATTGTTTTCTCTGACGCCACGACCCTCTACCAGCCGGATGCAATCCGAAAGATCGTTCGCAGTTTTGCAGACCCTGAGGTCGGATGCGTTGCCGGTCATCTGCTTTATGTTGATCGCTCTACGACTGCCGTCGGGCAAGGCTGCCGCTCGTACTGGGGATATGAGAGGTTCATCAAGCAATGTGAAAGCAGGCTCGGCTCGCTAATTGGTGTTAGCGGGTGTCTGTATGCCGTGCGCCGCAGCAGCTACGCGCGGCTTGCGCTTGATATGAGTAGCGATTTCGTGATCGCGACAGAAATGCACCTTCAGGATTTGAGGACCATTTATGACTGCGAAGCGATTTCTACGGAAGATACGAACAAGCGTGGCCGCGATGAATTCCGAATGCGAGTGCGTGTGATAGAACAGACTTTGAGCGCGCTGCACCGCTATCGGGAAGCGTTCAACCTGCGCGCTTATCCCCTGTTCGGTTTTCAAATGATCTCGCATAAGGTAATGCGTTACGGCGTGCCGTTCTTTTTAATCGCAGCCTTCCTGTCGAACATGCTGCTTGCCAGCTCTTCGGAAATATACCACCTCGCGTTCACCGGTCAGGCAATGTTTTATTTGGCAGCACTCATGGGCTGGATTTGCGACTGGCTCGGTTTACGCATCGGCCCTCTGGGATTCCCATATTATTTTGTGCTCGCCAATGCGGCATCGCTCGTTGCGTTCATCAAATTCATGCGAGGCGAAGCTCATGTCATATGGGAGCCGATACGCGAAACCGGCTCGACGAAAGGATGACAGGCGAAAGATGCGAAGAGCTATCACACAATTGAATAAGCTGCGCGGAAGGAGCATGCGGGAACTATCTGTGCGCGGGCGGCAAGAGCTTTCCAAATTCGGCGAGCGTTTTCTGACGCTCGGTTCAAGCGAGATGAGCGATGCGCAGTTGTTAAGCCACCTCAACTCAGAACGAGATGAGATTTCCGCAGCGCACATCTGCAATCTTATGCAGGCTCGTGTTGGTTCCTGCTTCTTCCCATCTCTAAAGAACCGCGAAGCAATTGTCGCGATGATGGAACGGCGATTTCCCGAAGAACGCCGCCTTATGATCGAGAGGGCTGATCGCGCCATCAATGGCAGTTTCGATCTGCTTGGACTGTCCGACGTTAACTTTGGTAATCCCATTGACTGGCGGCTTGAGCCTGTGTCAGGCAAGCGCACGAAGCTCGATCATTGGAGCAAGATAGATTACCTGAACCCCAAAGTCGCAGGCGACAAGAAGGTGACGTGGGAGTTGAATCGCCACGCGCACTTTGTGACTTTCGGGCAAGCGTACTGGATGACGGGCGATGAAAAGTATGCAGCCGGATTCGTTTCGCAGGCGACGGCCTGGATGAATACGAATCCTGTAGGTCGCGGCATCAACTGGACTAGCAGTCTTGAGTTAGCTTTTCGCTCAATCTCATGGCTCTGGGCTTTGCAAATGTTTGCCGGATCGCGCGAATTAACTCCCGCATTCACGCTCAGGCTTCTCAAATATCTGATCGCGCATGGTCGTCACATCGAATCTTACTTATCGCATTATTTCAGCCCTAACACTCATCTGACTGGCGAAGCGCTTGCGCTGTTTTATATCGGCACAGCTTTAGGCGAACTCAAGCGCGCGGCCATCTGGCGCAATACGGGATTCAAAATACTGCTCGAACAATTGCCGACGCAGGTTCTAGGTGATGGAGTCTATTTCGAGCAGGCGACGTATTATCATCGCTACACGGTTGATTTTTATCTCCACCTGTTAATTCTCTCTCTGGCAAGCGACATTGAATTGCCGGAGCAGGTTGACGCAAA
>DATEKX010000798.1:0-8770 GCA_035277165.1 Blastocatellia bacterium
AGGTGATAGACAATTCCGACAGGCTGCGAAAACTTCTCGCCTTCATCCGACCTGCTCGCAATTGTCTCGATGTTGAAGCGATAAAAGCTGCGCTTCGCTCCTGTTGTCTCGTGCTCTGTCAACACGCGCGCGCCGTTGCTATAGAACTCGTAGCCGTCGCCGCGTTCAGCCAGCCAGATTTTAATCAGACCGGCTTCTGGCGGTATGTCGCGAACTGCCTGGCCAGCGTCCGCCAGGTTTGCGCCGGACGCAGACGGCGCAGCAGAATCTTTCGCTACAGACGGTGTGAAAAAATTGCCCGCCATTTTTGTTATCACGTACCCCAATCCAACGCTCGCTGTCAAAACGAGAACGACACACGCTGCATAGACAGCATACCGAGCGCGATATAACAACGCAGTCAGTCGAAGCCGCGTGGGCGCGGGTTTGTCGAGCGGCAATACTTTCGATAGCTCGACTATCAGCATTGCGCGATGCGGCAGTCCTCCCAGCATCGGCAGCTTCATCAAAAACCCGTTGGGAGGGTCGAGCCTCATTGCGCTGTTCAGGAATTTCAGACGCAGCACAGGCGACTCGATATAGCGTGAATATCGGTCAACCAGTTTTGCGTACTTGAGATTCTGTGGATTAAAGTCCTGCATCTTTGAAAATCCACTTTAGCTTCTAGGGCTTTTCGTAAGCGCACAAATTCAATTCTCTCAATGCTAATCCCGCCGCTTTAGCTCGTTCGCGCGCTTCACCTATAAAGCGCGTTGCCTCGTCGGCAGTGATGAAGCTGCCAACACGCACTCGATGCCATTTCCCGCGCTGGCTCAGTTCGGCAGAGACGACATAAGCCGGGACTCCTGCTCTAACAAGCTTTTCAGCAAACTGTTTTGCTTCCGCTTCGTTTTGAGATGCCATCGCCTGAAGCGAGTATCGCCATTTTGCGTTGCCTTCATCGCTCGCGGCGGTCTGAGCGGGAGTCGTTTGAGCAGGAGCCGTAGCCGCCGCATCCGAATCGGGCGCTGTAGTCGGCGGTTGAGCCTCTGCAGGCGCAGGAACCGTGGGCTGTGCGCTCAGGTCGGGCGTCACGACCGAAATTTGCTCCTGCGGCTTTTCGGCGGGCGGCTTCAAGACGAAATAAGCTATGATTGCCAACGCCGCCAACACGCCGATTGCTATCGGAATTTGCAATTTTGCGAAATAGCTTTTCTTTTTAGCTTCGACGATTATTGGCCATTCATTGCGCGAATACTCCCACGCCGGAAGCGGGTCGTCCCATGGATCAATCGCGTTTTCGTCAATAGCCGCTTTCAATTCGTTGACGATTTCCGTATGCGCGCCATTTGATTTTGCGATGCTTTGATCTGTCCGCTCAACATAGCTCAAGCTCTGAGCCATCGGTTTCACGCGCGGTATCTCTTCTTCGATTGTCTGCGTTTGATCAACTGGCTTGAAAGCCACCGGCATTTCAGTGGCTGGCTGAGAAAGCGCATTTTTATCGAAAGCGTCAACCGGCGCGGGCGACTTAAATATTTCGCTCGCTTCTGTTGAAATCGTTGCGGCAGTCGTGGCAGTCCGGCCAAAGACTTCTTCCGCCTCTTCGAGGAAATCTTTTTTTGCCTCCGCCCCAGGCTCAAGCGATACCAGTTCGTAATCCTCTTCCTGCGTTTCTGTTTTCGCTTCGAAGCCGATGGGCCGAGCAATATCGAATCGGCTTGCTCCTGAGACTGCATATTGCGGGTGCGCAACGGGCGTAGAAGCTCGCCTCGGAAGAATTGTCTCAATCATAAACCTGCATGCTTCGCACAGCCGTGTAGGACCGGGGTGGCCGTTGGTCTTAGCCGCGCGCTGGCACAAAGGACAAATTCGATTTGTTGTTTCAATATGCATAAACATTTCAGGCTGTGAAAGCTTTGATGGCGCGAGCCGTAGGCGCTTTCGCGCAGATCAAGCGTTCGGTTATCAATCCTGTATGCTTTGGGGCAGTTTCAATGTGGGGCAGAAGCTTTAAGCGAACCGATTATCACACAGGGACGGGGGCTTTACAAGATTATTTTTTTCAGCGAAACGATAACAAGAAAAGGTAATAAATCACGCCAGAAACATTCAAGCCCGCAATCCCTCTTTGGCTTTCAAACTGGCAATATAAGTCTCGATTTCCTCGCGGTCGTCGTCGTCGAGATTCAAAAATTCGACGCCAAGCCCGACGCCTTTTTTCGTGTAGCAAACGCGCGAAACGGCGATTACGCGGTGCTTGTTTGGAAGCTCGAATCGCACAACCATTCGCGTCCCCGCGCGTATAGGTTCTTCCGTCGAGATGAACATGCCCCCCGTGCTGATGTTCGCCATGTTTCGCCGCACGCGCGATGGGCCGCTGCTGCTGTTGGTCAGCTCGTATTCGACCTGAGCCGACATTGGGGCGCGCTCGAAACGTCTTCGTTCCAGTTGCGCGGAACTTTTCATATCACTCCTTTGCCGCACCCCGTGTCTCTGGGGGGAATGCTACACGCGTGCGCTTATAATTTAAGATCGTTTGCCCGTAGAGGCTTGTTACTGCAAAGCGGTCGGGCCAACCGTTGCCTTAACATTTACATAGGTTGAGTCCCGTTGACAAGCAGAAAGTTGAAGTCGCAGAGCATCATTAACACAGACTATCCGGCTGCGGTTATCGTCTAATATTCAGGAGATAGGTGTATGTTGACTGAGGTTTGTCATTGTGTGAGAATCCAACAGGCTTCCCTCGACGACGAATTCTTTTTTGTATGACAGGCGTTAAAGCGATAAAAGCGGAGCGCGGTTATGAGCAGCAGACGAATTGGTAATTACCAGACTACTGAATACATAGGCGGCGGCGGTTTCGGCTCGGTCTTCAAAGCTGAAGATGTAAACACGCCCGGTCGCATCGTTGCCATAAAAGAGCTTCACAAGAAACACACGCGCAACCCCATCATCAAACAGCGCTTCTTTCAGGAAGCAGTCGCAATGGCGCGGCTCGATCATCCGAACCTGCCGCGACTATTCACCTTTGGCGAAGACAACGGATGTTACTATCTGGTCATGGAATTCATCTCTGGCAAGACGTTGAGAGATGAATTGCACGATAACGGCCCCGCGCGGCCTGAGCTTGCTCTTTCGATAGTCTCGCAGTTGCTCGAAGCCCTGAGCTACGCGCATCACAACGGAATCATTCACCGCGACCTCAAGCCTGACAACATCATTCTTGTTGACGAGAGCGGCTCTCTCAAAATCAAAGTACTCGACTTTGGCATAGCGCGAATGGTCGGCGGCGAAAACCTCACGCTTGCAGGCGAAGGATTCGGCACTCCGACTTATATGTCGCCCGAAAGGATGATGGGCGAGTCGGGCGATGATCTGCGCGTAGACATTTATGCCGCAGGGATAATTTTATATGAAATGCTGGCGGGCAAAGCCCCATTTGAATCGAGCGCGAGCAATCCTGTGATCTACTGGTCAGAGATGCGCGAGCTTCATGAAGGCGCGCCTTTGCCCTCGCTGGCCTCGCTCGGAGTTCAGGACGAAATTGAGCGCATCATAAAGCGAGCTACTGCCAAGCGCCTCGAAGACCGCTACGCATCGGCTGACGAAATGCTTATCGATGTGAAGCAGGCGATGAGCGATGGCGACAGCGCTGCGACACTCGTCATCCCGCAGGCAGACACGAACAGAGCGCGGCTTGCGATGACGATCATGCCCGGCGGGGCGGATGTTTATGTTGATGATGAATTGCGCGGTTCGGCAGACGCGATAAGAGGAAAGATTTTGATCGAAGGACTCGCGCCCGGACTGCACAGCGTGCGAGTTATCAAAGCCGGTTACAGCGAATACAAAATCAACGTCGCGCTCGAAGAAGGCCATCAGACAGACCTGCAGGTCGCGCTTTCGGCTCGCATGACGGCAGCAATGCCGCCTGTTGAAAAGACTGCGGCAGCCAACTTCGACACTTTGAAATTTCAAGACAGCGATGATGTTCAGACCGCATTGTTGATGGTCGAAAGCCTTCCAGTGGGCAGCACGATTTATCTCGGCTCTAGCCCCGTAGCGCAGGCAGACGCAGACGGGCGCGCGACGCTCAAGCTTGCGCCGGGCGCGCACGAAGTCACAGTGGCCGCTCCGTCAGGCATGACTGCGGTCAGAACGATCACCATAACGTCGGAGGACAACGGGTCGCTGAAAAAGATCACGATTCCCATTGTGGATGCTGTAAAGACCACTGCCATGCCTGTTAGCGAGCAGCCCGCGCCGTCTGCTGCAAAGAAAGGAATGGCCATTGGCGCAAGCATAGTTTTGGTGATAGCGCTTTTGGCAGGGGGGTATTTCGCTTTTCGAGGCCCGTCACGCAACGATACGTCGTCTACAGCATCGACATCTACAGCATCAACGTCTACAGTGCCGACATCTACAGAGCAGGCAGCCGTAGCGCCATCTGCGCTGACCAGTCCGAGCAGCGCCGAAGTTGAGGCGAAGAAAATAGCTGAAGATTTGCAGAAAGCGCAGTCGGACGCAGAGAAAGTCAGGCTTGAAAAGAAACTGGCAGAAGCCGAAAAAAAGCTCAATGAAGAAAAGAAAGCGGCAGAGAACAAACCGGCCACGCCTGAGCCTCCTGCTCCTGCTCCTGTAGTCACGCCTGAGCCGCCAGCCCCGGCAGAGAATCAAGGCAACAATGCCTGCCTGATGGTGGCTGTGGCAGGGCCGGAAGGCGCGATGCTGGGTCGCTTCAGAATCAACGTAACCGAGCAGCCCGGCTCTACAGTCTACGATGGCCGCCTGAATCAAAAAGGCCGCTGGCGTGTATGCAATCTCACGACAGGTCACAGAATCAAAGTAGACCTGTTCGGGCCTCGCGGCGCTTTGCTCGGCAGCAAACAAACGGTCGTTTCTGCGGGCATCAACCTTGTCGAATTCGCTGCGAATAAATCGCCCGACGATGCGCCGAGCACACGACCGGACAATACACCGCCGTTTGATGGCGGAAAAAAGCGCCCTCGCTTTCGACGCCCTTAGCTGATTTCAATACAATTGAAATTTGTAACGTTGTTCTGGTAAGCTATAACTTTGTGTCAGGCGCGCGATTCGCGCCCATGCATATAGTCTGGAAAGGAGTGAACAAATAATGTCTACACGAAGAGGAGCAGCGCGCGCGGTTCGCTTGACTTGCCCGAAATGCGCCAGCCCGTTTACCGTTGTCGCTTTTTTATCTCAGGGAATTAATGCTTCCGATTATTGGAAGACCAGAGCCGAAGAACACGATTGTGCGGCTCACGCAAAAGCACTCGATATAATGCGCAGGGGAGACGGAACGAAGAACCCGTTGAAGGCTTCAAAAGCAGCCGCTCGTGGCAAGAAGTAGTTTCAACAAATTTCATTTACAGCCAGAGGCCGGATGCGCAAGCTCCGGCCTTTTGCTTTTGTCGTTAATTATTCATCTGCCCTTCAATTGTACTAACGGCGCGAGCGGCACGCTTGCTTCCAACTCGCCTGAGAAAATCGCATCGTTGCTGTAATCACTAACAGCGCCGTCCGTGTGTCGGCCTGCGTGATAAGAACTGCGAACAAGCGGCCCTGCTTCGACATAGCGGAAACCAAGCGCGAGAGCCTCTTCTTTCAAGCTCGCGAATTCTTCAGGCGAATAATATTTCTCGATAGGTATGTGCTTCGGCGTAGGCGCAAGATACTGGCCGACCGTTAGAATGTCGCAGCCCGTCTCGCTCAAATCGCGGAATGTTTCTATCAACTCCTCAACAGTCTCGCCCAGCCCGACCATCAAACCCGATTTCGTAAGCATCGGCCATTCGCTTTTGCGAGTGTGAGCGCGACTGAGCAGTTCCATTGACTGCTCGTATCTGGCATCAGGTCGCACGCGCTTGTAGAGTCGCGGCACTGTTTCCGTATTGTGATTCAACACGTCGGGCCTTGCCGCAAGAACCGTGTTCAAGGCTTCCTGGTTGCCGCAGAAATCCGGTATCAACACCTCGACGCGAGTGCCGGGATTGAGACGGCGAATCCAGTGAATCGTCTGCGCGAAATGCAGAGCGCCGCCGTCCGCCAGTTCATCACGGTTGACGCTTGTGACAACTGCATGTCTTACGCCGAGACGGCGCACGGCTTCTCCGACATGGCGCGGCTCATCCGCGTCAAGCAAAAGCGGCTTGCCTTTTGTGACTGCGCAGAAACCGCAATGCCGCGTGCAGACATCGCCTAAAATCATGAAGGTCGCAGTGCCTTCGCCCCAGCATTCGAATATGTTCGGACAGCGAGCTTCCTGGCAGACCGTGTGCAGGCTCAGATCGTTAATCATTTGAGTTACACGATCAAACGTTTCATCCGCGCGAATCCTTACTTTCAACCACTCAGGTCTCGGCCCCGTCAGCTTTGGTTTAGCCATCCAACTCGCCTCTTTCTTTATCAGTCAAATAATATTGTGACCAATCGGGTGCAGTATGACAAGCTGGCAGACGATTTCAGGCAGTAACATTCGTGCCTATCCAAAGTTATGTTTGACAGGCTAACTGAAGTGCCGTGACACGAAATGCTTTTGGCGTTATCCTTGCCGCAACTTCGCAGTCGTATTAAGGAGACGGCATGAGAAATATGAGCAAATCTGGCAGGCAGCTTGTCGCAATGATGATCGCTCTGGCGGGCTTGATCGGCTCGCCGACGCTTTCTGTCTATTCGCAGCCATTCGCAAACTATGATGCGCCATCAACCGCATTGCTTGATGCAGCAGGGCCGGATCAAACTGCCGAAGCACGAGCGGCGCAACTCTACAGCAAATTGCCTCTCACCTTTGAAGCCAATGCCGGACAGACCGACTCGCGCGTGAAATTCATCTCGCGCGCCGACGGACACACGCTGTTTCTGACGCCGACTGAGGCGGTTCTGAACCTGGAAACCACTGAACAAAGCATAACTCCTGCGACGCAATTGCGAATGAAATTCATTGGCGCGAATCCTGCGCCGTCCGTTGTCGGACAAGAAGAGCAAAATGCCAGAATCAGTTATCTGAGGGGCAAAGACTCGCGCAACTGGCGAACGAATGTGTCAAGTTTTGGCCGCGTGCTCTACCGCAACATCTATCGCGGCATAGACCTGATCTATTATGGGAATCAGCGGCAGTTTGAATACGATTTTATTGTCGCGCCGCGCGCCAACCCGAAGGCTATCACGCTCGAATTTAACGGAGCCGAGCGAATGCGCATAGATGCCAACGGCGATCTTGTGTTGAGCACAACAGCCGGAGAAGTTCGCCAGAAACAACCGCGCATTTATCAGGAATTCGATGGCATACGAAAAGAGATCGCAGGGCGATATGAAATCAAGGGCAGGCACAGAGCAGGGTTTCGAGTCGGCGCATACGATGTATCGAAGCAGTTGATAATTGATCCTGAGATCGTCTACTCGACCTGCTTCGGCGGGACGAAACTTGCTCCCAACTCGTATAAAAAAGATTATATTTCAGACGTGGCCTTAGATGCGTCCGGCAATGCTTATGTGACGGGCGCGGCTACTTCGATTGATCTGCCTACAACGGCGGGAGTCTTTCAAACCGTCAATCGTACTGTAGGCGAGCATGAATATGGTCATAATCAAGATGCCTTCGTTGCCAAGTTCGATCCCGCAGGCAAGCTCATCTATTCTACTTATCTTGGCGGCTCCGGCCTGGATCAAGGACTTAGCATTGCCACAGACGCTTCGGGCAATGCTTATATCAGAGGGGCAACAAGCTCCTTTGATTTTCCTGTCACAGTGGGAGCCTATCAGCAGAGATGCCTGGGCTGTTTCTATAATTACCCTTACGAGGAGACAGATACTTTTGTCGCCAAACTCGACCGCGATGGAACTAAACTCTCCTATGCGACATTTCTCGGATTTTTGATGAGTAAACAAGGCGGCATCGCAGTTGACGCCGAGGGCAATGCGATTGTAGCAGGCGCCATCTGGAAGACCGATCTTCGCATCGTCAACGGATTTCAGCCGAAGCTCGGCAGCATTATGCCTGTGCCGGGCGACATACCTCAAAGCCCTCCGTCGGATGCGTTTGTGATCAAGTTCAACGCCGAAGGATCGAGGATTTTGTACTCAACCTATCTGGGCGGCGACCTCCTCGATTTCGTCAAAGGCGTCGGCGTGGATTCGGAAGGCAAAATCTATGTCGCGGGCGACACTTCGTCGCAGGACTTTCCCACGTTGAACGGCTATCAAATGAAACCCGACATGCCACGAAGCGCGACGGCGATGTTTCTGACTAAGATAGACCCTGAGAAAGTGGGAGCCGAATCGCTGCTCTATTCGACATACCTCGGTAGCTGGAATGCCTGCTCAGGCTTTACGTTAGACCGGCAAGGCTGCGCTTACCTGATAGGCGTTCCTGCGGGACAACGCTTCAGCGAGGGCTCGTTTCCGAACACGATTCGTTTGCGGCCACAGATGCGATTCACCGACCAGATTTTGATAAAGCTTGACACGCGCTATAAGGGCGCGATGTCGTTTGTTTCCGGACTGATTTTTGCCGATAGCGATTGCGTGAGCAACACGGGGGCAACAGATGTTGCGGTGGATGTTTCGGGAAACATCTACCTTGCCGGGTACACGCAGGCATATGACTTTCCGGAAGTGAACAACACGCAGGTAGCGGGCGCGTTCGTCACCAGCGCCGATGGCGGGAAAAACTTTCTCTCTCGCAGCATTACTACGGAAAACAGCGGGCAACTCACGGGACTGATCCAATTTGTCGCCGCAGACCCGCAGTCGCCTTCAACCGTTTACG
>DATEKX010000799.1:0-7157 GCA_035277165.1 Blastocatellia bacterium
CTATCTCGTGCTGAGAAACGGGCGCTGGGGAGATAAGCAGATAGTCTCTGAAGACTGGCTCAAACATTCCATCGTTGTCCATTTTAGATTACCTTCCAGCCGGACTCTGATATAATTTATCGGCCATTCACACTTTATATAAAATGAGCACAAAAGGGTGGGGTATCTCTCGGGCACTGACGAGAACGTTGTTGAAAGAGGTGTTTCGGTGTTTTTCAATTCATCCGGTTCCAATATCCGCTACAGTATTTTTCTCCTCATAATTATTCTTGCAGTTGTTTCGCAGTTTCCAATTGCGGCGCAAGTATCATTTCCCGCGTCTTCAAATCAAGATGAAGTGATGGCAGGATTTGAGCCGCTGCCTGATTTCGACGCGCGGCAATTGCTTGCGCGCCACGTTCAAGTTTCAAACGTCGAACAGAAGAAACGCGCGCTCGCTTTGAATGATAAAGTCGTCCTCAGATGGAATGACGAAATGGATTTGCCTCACGCACTGCTCTCGCTCGACGCGCCGCTCACTTCTCGGTCAAACGATGCGCCTGTAACAATCGCGCACCGATTCATTCGAGACAACAACTCTTTGTTTTCCATAAGCCAGAGCCAGATTGATGCCTCTCGCGTTTCGGCTCTAACGATTGACGGGCGAGATGGACTGACTCGGCTCGCGCTTGAACAAAGGGTGGATCGAATTCGCGTATTCGATTCTGAAATGCTCTTCATACTCGACCATGATGGCCGCGTTCTGTCGGTATCGGGAAGCTTCATTCCGCACATCGAACGTCGCGCGCCTGCGCCGTCGCCGTTGATAACTTCCGAACAAGCATTTTCGCGCGCGGCTCAGATTTGCGGCGTGCAGCTCGCAGCTCCGCTCACGGCCACAAAGGAGTCATTGCCTGCGCGCGAGCGCGTCGTCTTTTCATCTGAAGAAGTGGATAGCCGCTCGGAAACGAGCCTTGTCTATTACCCGATCACGCGTGATGATGTGAGGCTTGCTTTTCAAGTCCTGCTCTACGGCATGCCTAATGCGATTGATTCCTACCTGATACTTATAGACGCAAAGACCGGCGAAGCGCTTCGGCGCGACTGGCTCACCCTTGCGATGGACGCGCCGCACGGAAGGGTCTTCGCAAAAGAAAGCCCTGCATTAGGCGACCGCGAAATGATTTCGTTCGCCGGAGATCAGACCGCTTCGCCGCTAGGCTGGGTCGGCGCGAACCGCACAGAAGGCAATAACGCGCGAGTCTTTCTCAATCCGACTCTCAGTGGCGGCGATACCGTACAGGCAAACGCCGACGGCAATTTCGATTTTGCGATTGACCTTACGCCGGGACATTCTCCGATGAGTTCGGGCGAGGCTTCGGCTGCAAATCTCTTTTACTGGGTCAACGTAGCGCACGACCGCTTTTACGCGCTCGGCTTCAACGAGTCGGCGCGCAACTTTCAAGCCGACAATTTCGGCAAAGGCGCAGGGGGCGACTCAGTGCGAGCCGACACGCTGCGCGGGGCTAACGTTAGTCCGACGAAAACCAGTCAGGTCGTTCGTAATAATGCCTACTTCACACCGACGCTCGACGGCACGTCGCCGTTGCTCGCGATGCTTTTGTGGGACCAAAACGTGAACGGTCAATCCGTGGAACTCGATAGTTCTTACGATGCGAGCGTGATAATCCACGAATACACACACGGCGTTTCGACGCGACTGGCAGGAACGGACAATTCCATCGGACTACGGTCGAATCAGGGTGGCGGAATGGGCGAAGGCTGGTCTGATTTTTTCGCCATGTCGTTTCTTACGGGCAGCGACAAGCCGCTCGACGGGCCAGCCCCTGCCGGGAGCTATATCACTCAGCGCGCTCGCGGAGTGCGCGCCTATCCATACAGCACGAGATTCGATGTGGACCCGCTCACTTTTGCCGATATAAAAGCCAACTCGGAAGTCCATGCGCAAGGGACTGTCTGGTGTACGATGCTCTGGGAGATACGCCAGTCGTTCATCGAGCGTTATGGGTTCGACACGGGACGACAGGCAGTCGAGCGACTCATCATCAATGGATTGAAAGCTACGCCGCTTGTTCCGACCTTCATTGACGCGCGCGACGCGATATTGCTCGCAGACCGAACGACCAATAATGGCTCGAATCAAGATTTGATATGGCGCGCATTCGCTCGGCGCGGCCTCGGCAGGCTTGCTTTCACTTCGCTGTCGACCCCGCGCACCGGGTATAAAATTTCCGCGACTGAAAACTACGAAGTGCTGCCCGAAGTTTCAGCAGGCGCGATTGTGATCAATGACAGGCCGAACTCTCCGGTAGAGATTGGCCAGCAGGTAGCAATCGTAGTCGTTGATCGCGACCTGCTGGCCACGCCTTCCATTGACGTGCAGGTCAGGAATTCGCGCACGGGCGCGGAGACCGTATTGAATCTTCCACGAAGCAATCCGGGCCGCTTCACGAATGCGGTCAGCATCCTTCCTGTGGAAGCAGACGGCGGGCCTGCCGCAAGAATCACGGCTCAACCCGGCGATGAATTAGTAATCAGCTATGCGAACGAGCGCAACGAATCGGGCGCATTTGAAACAACCGAGATGCGCGTGGTGGCGGGTCGCCGCGTCACGCTTTACTCGATTGATTTCGAGCAGGATGCGCCGGAATGGCTGCTGCAAGGCTACTGGCATTTGACGAAGCGGCGAGCGGCGAGCGGCTCTCATTCGCTCTACTTCTCAAAGAAAAAAGGCTCGAATGATCGTAAGTCTTATACGAAAGCTGGCAGTTCAGGGGTAGCGTACCCTCCATTCATAGAGTTGCAAAACATGGCAAAGCCGCAACTTGAATTTGATTACTACTTCAGCGGGCTCGAAACGCCGAGCGATTTGATGAGTTTGGCTGCCAGAAACTTTCCCTTCAGCAGCGGCTCGACAGGTTCGGACGATCCCCCACTTCCGCTGACGTTCGACGTGCGACCGACAGCAGAGATAGTCTTTCTTCAGGCGAAGGTTGACCTTCGATACATCGGCAATAAGCGAGCCTATTTCAGCTTCACTTGCATGGCATCCTCAGCAGATGTGAAGCGCAATAAGTTCGAGGGCTTTTATCTCGATAACCTGCGCGTCACCGCCATCTCAACAAAGTAGCCATCGTTCCACAGCGCACGGTGGCTTACTTTGGCGTTGCCCAAAAAGTCGGCTAAGTGTTAATGATTTTTCTCTTCGTGACCTGTAACAGTTTCTAAGGCTACTTTTTGGGCAACGCCGCACACAATAGGCACACAGATGAAGATCAACAAATTATATGTTTCTGTAAATTCTTTATTGCAATGAGATAGAGAAACCCGCTCATTCCTGTATAGAGATTTCCCATCGCTGGTACTTTATTCCCGGCACACTTGTTACCAAACCTGATCAGCCGCGCCTCGCACTATTCATCGCATAACACATGAACTCGTCTGAAAAACACAATTTAGATTCATTGCGCGACCTCTCTGAATACTTGGCATAGCGTGTGCACTTTGATTCACAAGTTTCTACGCCGCTTGAACGAGCAGGTGTTGAAAATCGAGGGCAACGTTAATGATGGCGGCAATGAGCCTTATCAAGCGCATGGCTCGCGTGATGTTGAGAGCAGCAGGACTTGCAAGTTGGTTTGCAATGCCTTTCTTTGCGATGCTGTCAGCTTCAGCAGGCTCGCTACCTGTTAAGCGCGAATCAAACAATTGACTGGACAGAGCGTGAGGCGACTTAGTCGCGGCGCGGCCTTGGGATCGCCACGGAATGCGGGATCGCCGAGTGCGGTTCAAAAGCTTCCTGAGCCGCTCCGCGACGAAGTGGCCTCACGCTCCGTCCAGCTTACACCAACTAATGATCGCTCCTCCATAGTAAAGCGGAATCTGCTCCGACAACTATGCTGATTGATTGATGCCATGTCTTTTTCGCCCATGTCTGACTGCCCCTCAGAAATAAAAGCCGATGATCGATCATCGGCTTTTATTTTTTCTCCGCATATCTTTCAAACTCTCCCCGCTTGACTTTTCGCGCTGTTGGCATAGATTGAAACTATTCATTATTGCCGAATCCGGGGGAAAAGACTTTGGCTGAAAATAAAGAAGTCGAAAATAAAGAAGCTGAAAATGAAGAAACAGATGAAACGGGAGTTAAGCAGAATCCGGCCATCGAGCAAGTGATAAATCGCTACATCGGAAATACGATTCTGTTATTTCTATCGGCGCTTTCAATAGTAATGCTGGCCGCAGCCGCCATCACAGCATATGACACGATAGTTCGCGAGTTCCCGAAACTCTGGCAGCCGACGGATGAGTACAGCGCTTTGCAAGGCATAATCCAGAACATCCTGTTGGTTGGGATTGCCGCTGAACTCGGACTCCTGCTTCTGTTCCACCGAACTAGCGCAGCGGTCGAAGTAGTCATCTTTATCATCGCTAGAAAAATGGTCAGCCCGGATATTTCTGCGCTCGATTTATTATTGGGCGCGACGGCTCTTTCAGGGCTCATCATCGTTCGATTCTACTACCTGCCGGGCGACCCGAAATGAAACCGAGGCCGCAGTACTTTCAATAAGACGCTTGCAACTATCCGCCATGTGCGTTTCTAATAATAAATAGACGCGTAATAACTGTGCCCGCTTATTTTCAATCTGATCGGAGACTACGGATGGAGACTATATTTCAAGATTTGCGTTATGGCATGCGAATGCTCATAAAGAATCCGGCCTTTACGGTTGTTGCAGTTATAACTATGGCTTTAGGCATCGGCGCAAACACGGCTCTCTTCAGCGTGGTCAATGGCGTGATGCTCAAATCGCTGCCGTTTACAGAGCCGGACAGATTATTCTTTTCACTCGAAACCAATGCCAAGTTTCCATCTCCGGGTGTTTCTGCATCAACGCTTAACTTCCGCGATTGGAAAGAGCAGTCTCGTTCCTTCGAGTCACTGAGCGCGCGACAGGGCTTCACAGGCAACCTGACGAGCAGCGAGCAGCCTGAAAAAATTCAAGGCGAAAAGGTCACGTGGGACTATTTTCCTACTCTCGGCGTAGCGCCAATTGCCGGTCGCACATTCACCGAAGAAGAAGACAAGCCCGGCAGCACGCCTGTTATTCTTTTGTCGAAAGGACTGTGGCAGCGCAGGTTCGGCGGAGACCTGTCCATACTTGGGCAGGCAATCCCTTTTAACGGTCAGAGCGCGACCGTCATCGGCATCATGCCGAACGATTATCGCCCTAACATAGAGTTCTGGGCTCCTCTGGCAATCACTTATCAGAACGCAGACAGAAACCTCCACAACATACAGGTGATAGGCCGTCTCGCTCCGGGCGTAACCGAGCAACAGGCGCAGTCAGAGATGTCAGCGATTGCAACAGGGCTTAGCGAACAATATCCCGACGCGAATGCTGGCTGGGGCGTTGCGATTGTGCCGTTCAATGATCTGGTCACATTCAACATACGCCCGGCTTTGATGTTGTTGCTCAGGGCCGTCGGGTTGGTGCTGTTGATAGCCTGCGCCAACGTAGCGAACCTTTTGCTTGCGCGCGCGGCATCACGCGAAAAAGAGATTGCCATTCGGCTTGCAGTCGGAGCCAGTCGTGGCCGTTTGATAAGACAGGTGCTGACAGAAAGCGTTTTGATTTCTGTCATCGGAGGCGCTATCGGCGTATTGATAGCGCTGTGGGGCACAGAGGCTCTAGTCAGTCTGAATCAGCAAGGCATTCCGCGCGCAACTGAGATCAGCGTAGATGGCCGCGTGCTTGGCTTTGCGCTTATTGTTTCTGTTGTCGCGGGAATACTGTTCGGTTTAGTTCCCGCTTTGCAGGCATCCAAACCTGATCTCAACGAGACATTGAAAGAGAGCGGCAAATCTTCATCCGGCAACGCGCGTGGACATCTCGTTCGCAGTGCTCTGGTTGTCGTGCAGGTTGCGCTTGCGTTCGTGCTGTTGATTGGCGCGGGGCTTTTGATTAAGAGCTTTTCTGAGATTCAGCAAGTCAATGTGGGATTCAACCGCGAGCGACTGCTCACAATGCAAGTCTCTTTGCCTCCGGCTCAGTATCCAAGAGATAGCGACGTAGGAGGTTTTTATAAAGAAGCGATTCACCGTCTCTCGGCGCTTCCCGGCGTCACATCGGCTTCGGCAATTTCTCAAGCGCCGCTCGCAGGCGGCGGCCCGCAATTCATTTTTGCCGTCGAAGGCCGCCCGTTGCCTACGCCTTCAGAAGCGCCCATCGCCAGTTACCGAACCGCCCTTCCCGATTACTTTCAAACTATGAACATTCCTCTAATCAAGGGGCGCGTTTTTACGGAAGCTGACGACCAGAGCGCTTTGCAGGTAGTCGTCATCAATCAGAACATGGCTGACCTCATGTGGCCGGGCGAAGATGCCGTTGGCAAGCGAATAACGGTTGGTGTGCCCGGGCCTGATGATCAACCCGACTGGGCTACGGTCATTGGAGTAGTTGGCAATGTAAAGCACACTGCGATCACAGGCGAGTCGGGAATGCAGATGTATCAGCATGTAATTCAGTCTCCATTTCTGGCATTGAATATGGGGCGCACGATGACTTTCATTGTGCGATCTCAAATTGAAACGACGAGCATGATTGCGCCTGCGCGAAGCGTGTTCACCGATCTCAACTCAACACTGCCCGTCTCGAATGTTAAGACGATGGAAACAATCATTCAGGATTCCATCGCGCCGTTCAGGTTCAACATGTTTCTGCTTGGACTGATCGCGACAATAGCGATAGTGCTGACAGTTGTTGGAGTTTATGGCGTGATGAATTATGCAGTCGCGCAAAGAACGCGCGAAATAGGCATTCGCATGGCGCTGGGCGCGCAACCCGGCCAGGTGCGCTCGCTGATACTCAAACAAGGGCTGGTGTTATCTGCTGCGGGGCTGGTCATAGGCGTTGGCGCATGTTTTCTGTTCATGCGATTCATTGCGAGCCTGCTGTTCGGAGTGAGCACGACTGACCCGATAATTTTTATCGCGGTCGCTTTGGGTTTGGTTATAGTCTCGATGGCGGCTTGTTATATACCTGCGCGCAAAGCGACAAAGGTTGATCCGCTAATAGCGTTGCGCTACGAATAATTCACCGCAGAGGCGCCGCAGGACGCAGAGATTACGCAGAGGTTTTTATATTTGCATAACC
>DATEKX010000800.1:0-5040 GCA_035277165.1 Blastocatellia bacterium
CTCGCGATAGTTCTTGTACGACTCGCCGAACTTGCGGCTCAGAGTCGGCTCTTCGTAAAAAATAACGAAGAGGTAGACGCACACAAACGCCACCGCCGCATACTCAATCAGCGCGAGCGATTGAAACAGCAAAGCCTCGCCTGTAATGACCGACAAAACTCCAACGTACATCGGGTTTCTGACATGGCGATAAAGCCCCCGCACGACAAGTCGCTTCGGCGGGTCTATCGGGGCAGGCGTGCCTTTGCCTGCGAACGTGAAATCCCAGGCGCACCATAAAATGATCGTCGCGCCCAGCAGAATCGGAATCCCTCCCAAATATCGAAGCCCAAAGGTATCAGGCGGACTCGATACGGAGTTTGAAGTGAGCAACAGGTATGGCATCCAAACAAGAACCGTACCTGGAACGATGATCGTAAAGATAATTGTCTTGAGTAACACCATTGTTATACCTCCATCGAATTCCAATCATGTGTAGGGGCAGGGCTTGTCCCTGCCCGGATGGCCGATAGTCCATGATTGATTCTGTCATCGCTTTGCGATTCGGGCAGGGACAAGCCCTGCCCCTACAGTCATTCGGAATCTACTCTACTTCACTTCAGATTCTTCCCCGACTTCAGTAAGAGCTTTTTGCCGGAAAGCCGCTGCGCCAAGCAATCCGCCCATTCCCATTGACTCGACCGCAGTGCTCGGCACAATCATCATCGCGCCCTTTTCTTTCAAACCTTCATAGAGCATGTTCATTGCCCGCAGGTGTAGCGCAGTTGGATTATCCCTGTAGGATTCAGCCGCCTTATCGAACAGATGAGCTATCTCGACTTCGGCCTGGCCGAGTATTATGCGCGCCTGTTTCTCGCGCGAGGCCTGCGCTTCGCGCGACATCGCATCTTGCAGCGCGTCGGGTATAATCACGTCGCGCATTTCGACAGATTGCACGGTCACGCCCCAGGGGGTTGACCGCTGGTCAATCAACTTCTGCAACTCTTCCTCTATGCGTTCTCGCCCTCTCAAAAGCTCCGTGAGCGATGTGCGGCCAATGATGTCGCGCAGCGCAGTCTGCGCCGCCCAGCTTACAGCCTGCGGGTAGTCCTGAACTTCGAGCGCCGCCTTCTCTGGATCGTAGACCATCCAGAAAAGCACAGCGTCTACGTTGACCGGGACAGTGTCTGAGGTGAGCGTCTGCTCTGCCGCAAAACTCGTAGTGATAATTCGCTGGTCTATCCATGCGGCAATCGAATCAATTATAGGGACTATCAAGAAAAGCCCCGGCCCTCTGAGACCCGCGTAACGCCCGAGCCGCAGCACGACGGCTCGCTCCCACTGCTTTGCCACCTTCAGTGTTTGCGCAAAGAGCAATCCGAGAATAAAACCTGCTATCGCCCAGATTGGACTTCTCAACATTAATGTCGGCACAAGCCCGCCCGTCAGGAGGATCAGGAAAGCCAGCGCCGCCAGAATATTCACTCGCGGGGCGTTGGGGTTGGGGAGCGACGACTTTGATTGCGCCAACTGCGTTTGTGTGGTCTGACTGATGTTTGCCATGTTTTTTACTTCTCCTTTTCGAGCCTGCCTCTGAGGTGCTCAACAACTTCTTGAGGCGTATACCCAAGACCGGCGGCTTCATCAAGAAAGCGATCTTCGAGTTCGCACAATTCGCGCTCGCGGTCAGCTTTGCGCGCCGCCCCGAAACGCTGTGCAGATACGAAAGTGCCTACTCCGCGCCGCGTTTCGACCACACCCGCTCGCTCAAGTTCCGCGTATACCTTAGCCACTGTGTTGGCGTTGATCCGCAGGTCTACGGCCATTTGCCGGACTGTGGGCAACTGATCGCCTGCGCGCAACTTGCCCGTAGCTATGGCGAATCGTATCGACCGCTCAAGCTGATGATAGAGCGGCGTCGGGTGTCGTGCGTCTATGTTAAAAGCTACACTCATCTTTTCCCATTGTACTAATACAATAGTACAATAGAAAAAATAAATGTCAAGTACGCCCTATATCAAGCTGATGAAGTCAGAAAGGAGAAAGGAAAGGATATTTGAAAGAGTTCGCCGCAGAGCGCGTGAATGCTTTTATCACTACGCGCTCTGCGGTCTGGTTTTTGGAATGATTAATAGACGGCTTCAGGCGGCTTTCTTCATCGCGCTCTTTTCGGTCGGTTCATCACCGGCCACCATCGAGTAGGCAAAACCCGCAAGCGCTGCGCCGACTATTGGAGCCAGCCAGAAAAGCCATAGCTGCATGAGCGCCCAATCGCCGACAAAGATCGCGGGGCCTGTGCTGCGCGCAGGATTTACGGATGTATTAGTGACTGGAATGCTGATCAGATGAATCAATGTCAGCCCCAGTCCAATAGCTATTGGCGCAAACCCCTGTGGCGCTCGTTTGTCAGTCGAGCCGAGGATTATCATCAGGAACATGAAGGTCATTACTACTTCTATGACCAGCGCGGCTGCCAGTGAATAGCCTCCGGGCGAATGATCGCCGTATCCGTTTGAAGCGAGGCCGCCGCTCAAACTGAATCCCGATTTTCCGCTCGCGATCAGGTAAAGTATGCCTGCGCCCGCAATCGCGCCCAGCACCTGAGCAATGATGTAGTGTGGCAATTCTTTCGCGGGGAAACGTTTTGCTGCGCACAGGCCGATTGAAACAGCAGGATTTAAATGACAACCGGAAATGTGGCCGATTGCATAAGCCATTGTCAGCACAGTCAGGCCGAAAGCAAAAGAGACGCCTACGAAACCGATTCCGAGTTGTGTGCTTCCATCCAGGTACTTCGCCGCAAGCACTGCGCTGCCGCATCCGCCAAGTACCAGCCAGAAAGTGCCGATAAACTCCGCTGCCGCTCGCTTAGAGATTGGCATGATAATCTCCTTTCGATGTCGTTCGGATTTTCAGGGATGATGCGTAGAGAGTAATACTCCTTATCGGCAGAAAAGTCACGCGCAAATTGCCACGCAGATTTCATCTCGCAAACTATTTTATGAAGCAGCTCCGTAGGAGCGACCTGTCTATAGCAGAAGTTAAGTAGCTCCGTAGGAGCGACCTCTGAGTCAACAGGTCGTTCCTAACGGGACTTCTCAATCAACTCCCTCAGGTGCTTGCGTTCAGACCATAGCTACCTTGTAACTTTGAGCCAGCGCTCGCGCACTTTCATTTGCTCGGCGTTAGCATTGGGCATCTCAGAAATTTTGTAGCCCGCCTGTTCTTCTCCTTCAACCTTCATCTCAATCATTTTACTCTCGCCCTTGCGCGTGAGGTTTACCTTCACGGTCTGCCCCATCTTTTTAGCGAGCAACTCAAAGACTCCCTGAAATCCTCTGCGAACTTCGACATCGTCAAACGACATCAACACATCGCCTGCTTCAATTCCCGACGTGGCAGCCGAAGAGTCCGGGTGAACGCGCGTCACCTGAACATTGCCGTCAGCCGTGATCGTCGCATCTACACCCAGTTCAGCCTGTTGTCTGGCAGACTTTTCGGCCTCATAGCCTGCATAGCCGAAAATCTGATCGTAAGGCGGAACCTCGACTCCCCACACGTATCGTTTGTAGAAATCGTGATAGTCGCGTTTCGTCAGACGGTTGATGACCGAGATCATGTCTTCGGTCGAAAACCCTTTGCCCTTTTTGTAGAACTCCAGATAAAGCGTTCGCATCACATCGTCGAGACCAGCCCGGCCCGCCGTGTCGTGAATGATCGAAAGGTCGAGCAGCGCGCCGAGATTCTGCCCTTGCGTGTAGTAAGAAATCCCAAAAGCGACAGGCGTGTCGTAGCCTAGCCATGTCGAAGTTGAAGCGTTCGCAGGCGAAGTGTAATTGCGCACGTCATTGCTTTCGACTCCGGTGATTGCTCCTTCGACGCTCTGCAGGAATTGCTCGCGCGAGCGAATACCTGCGCGATAGAGCGCGATGCTGCCGTAGTAATTCGTGAAGCCTTCCGATACCCACAAAAGCGGCGTTTCGTTTTCGCGTGAGTAATCGTAAGGCCACATCTCGATTGGGCGAATTCGTTTGACGTTCCACAGGTGGAAGAATTCATGCGAGGCAGTGCCTATCAGCATGTCCGGTGTGGCAAATTCGGCGGGCGGAGCGAATGCGACGAACGAGTTCAAATGTTCTAGCGCGCCGCCAGCATTCGATTCCGGTCGCGCGAAGAAATAAAAATAAACGTACTTGTCGCAAGGCAATTCGCCGAAGATGTCGCGCTGGGTCAAAGCCATCTTCGTCAACATCTCTGTGAATTTCTCAGCTTTTTCTTTCGAGAACCTGCCTGCCGGATTCGCTACGAAGTAGTGAGGCTTGCCCGCGACTTCAAACCGTGTGACATCAAATCTGCCCATCTCTGTCGGCGCGTCAACAAGCGTGTCGTAGTCGGAAGCCGTGAATGTTTTCTGATCGGCTGTTTCTTTCAGCGCCGAAATAACCTTCCAGCCATCAGGGATTTCAAAGCGAACTGTGCTTGGCTCGTTGCGATGACCTTCTGCCATCAGGAACAACTCTATGCCTGTGAAGAACGCGAAGTCATTCGCGATCTTCGCCTGGTTGAGCGCGAGTATATCTGCGCGATAATCGTACTCGATTTTGATTTGATCAATGCCTTTCGTATCCACGCGCCACGTTTGCTTGCGCGTCATCACGGGTTGAAGTCGCGCGCCTTTAGCATCTGTGATCTTGAATCGCAGGATGTTCTTCGCATAGTTTTCAACCGTGTACCAGCCCGGCGTCCATGTTGGAAGCGAAAACGATAATTGAGGCTCACGAATATTTTTCACATCGGTCGTGATGTGAAAAAGCCGATCCTGCGGGTCGCGAAGCGTCACAGTGTAATCCATGCGAAACTGGTTCGTCTGGCCGAACGCCGAGGCGTCGGCGACCGCGATGAACCAGATGGATAACGAGAGAATAAATGCGCGTGAGAGTCTTTGTTTTATCATCGTCTTATACTCAACCTTTTCATAAAGAGTCAATTAAGAATTAAAAATTAAGAATTGCGAATCAGGGATAGAAGAGGAATTTTAATTTTTAATTCTTAATTTTTAAT
>DATEKX010000801.1:0-4731 GCA_035277165.1 Blastocatellia bacterium
CCCCTCGGAAAATTTCCGATTTATGAATGGAGAAACGTTATATGAAAAAGAAAATAATGATTGTAATGCTGATAGTGCTGGCCTTTAACGTAACGGCGGCTACGCCAGCGAAAGCTCAGAATTGCAAGTCGCCCGCTCAAATCGTCTCTAACATCTGGAAGAAGTGGGGCGACACGATCATCGCGGTAGGCTGCGTAGCGAAAAGCGCGGCGGCGACTTCGGCTGCGGCTCCGGTGACAGGAGGAGTATCGCTTGCTGCGACGGCAACGCTTTCAGCCACCTGCATAAAAAACACTCAGAAGTACAAAGAAGCCATAGAGAAGATGGTTTCGCTGTTCAACGATCTGGCCGACAACGGCCCGGCGACTTTAGGCCCGCGCAGAATCGAGTTCGGCAATCCGCAAACAGGCGTTCTGCTCGGCCCGATGGACAGAACGTTTGTCAGCGTTTATCCGATGGATAAAGACAGCGTGACTTTTCGCATAAAGAAGGTCGAAGGCGAATCAAAAGTCGAAGTGGTCATCTGCAAGATAAACACGCAAGGAACTGTAACTAATCTTTCAGTCTTTGAAACCGACGACAACGACCCGGATGGCAAAGAATACGTAAAAACGGTAACGGGCGTGTCGAATCATCTGGTTCAAATTCGCCTGAACGGCAAGTCCGCAGTCAAGAAGTTCAAGTACCAGTTCAGAGCTACCAAATAGAGCGGTTCGCAAATGGATGTAGCGCAATGCGATCAGCTTGCATCTTGCGCTACATCACTACACTCAATCGAAAACATATATAAGAGCGAGTATTGAAATAACCCGCGAAGCGGGTTAAACACAGCCATTTCAAAACACGCTCTAAGAAAAATTATAAAGGTTAAATAAAATGCTAAAGCCTGAAATAAAGAAACCCAGTTTAATAATTGGCAGGCCGGGCGCGTTGCTGGCAGTTGTGCTTGTATGTTTGCTTGCTTGCGCGAATGCCAACCTGCTCGACGGCGTGCTGGCTCAAGAAACACAGAACGCTGGCGAGAAATCCGTCGCAACGATCACGGTCACGGCGAGCTTTGCCGATAAGAAGCAGGTCGCGCCTGACGAGCAGATAGAGCTTCGGTTGAATCGCGCGCCCAACTCATCAGAAGGGCGGGTTGCAGTCGTCATCAATCAGACGGACATAAGCAATCTGTTCACTTTGCTTGAAACCACACTGCGTTACAACCCGCAGCTTCTGCCGCTGCCTCTCGGCGAATCAGAGATGACAATCTATCTGGTTTCCTCGAAAGATCAGTGGAAAGAGATCGCTCGATTTACATTGAACGTCTCGAATGAAAAGCCTGCTGAACCTGAGAAGCCGAAAGCCGAAGATAACAAGCAAACCGAAACTAAACCAGAGCAAAAAACCGAAGAGACAAAACAACCCGGCGACCCGCAGAAAGCCGAGGATGCAAAGCCGCAGGCCGAAGTCAAAAAGCAGGACGAGCCCGCAACTCAACAACCGAACGCCGAGCAGAAAACAGACGAGCCTAAGACCGACGAACAGAAGACAGATGCTCCGCAAGCATCCGAAACTGCGCAGGCATCCGAAGCCGCGCAGCAAGAGAAACCCGCGCAAAAGAGATTCGGATTTGAAAAGCTCGATTTCGTTCCCTCAATCGCGTTCAACATCAAATCTCAACCCGCTCAGTCGAATTTTCCCGAAGCGAATCGCCCGGAACGCCCGACCTTCACCGATCTGAATATGCAGGCCAGCATAAAGAGCGATGTGGCTCGCGGGCCATTCAATTCGCAGACTCAATTCGATTTCGTGGGCGCGAGCTTTCAAAAGGAAGCTCTGCGCTTTGGCGAACTAGGCGACCGCGCGCCGCAGGTTGATCTATCGAGTTACCTCATGCAGTTTCAATCGGGAAAGATGAAGTATCAATCGGGGCAGTATTCGTATGGCACGCTTCGTCATCTGATGAGCGGGTTTTCGAGTCGCGGGATGATGATGTCTTTCCCTGTCGGCAAGAGCGGAGATTTTTCGCTCACGGCGATGAACGGCTCGACGGTGGTCGGCTTCGGCAACTTCTTTGGGCTCGACAAGCGCAAACACCAATTGTTGAGCGGCACGCTCGGATACGAGTTGCTTTCAAAACGACCCGGCGGGTTGAGAGTCGAAGCAGGAGTGCTTGATGGCTGGCTGCTTCCGGTCACGGGATTTACAGAAGGCGCAATCAACGACGCGCAGAGAAGTCAGGGCTTAGGGTTTCGATTGATAGCCAGCGACCCCAAACAGCGATACAAGTTTGAAGGCGGATTTACACGAAGCAAATTCTTGAACCCGGCAGACCCGTTGCTCAATCAAAACGCGAATGTGAGAGAAGTCCCGCCCATTACGCGCAACGCTCGCTATCTGGACGCTTCGGCAGAGATTTTTAAAGACATCCCCGTAACGAAAGAGAAGAAGTTCAACCTTACTTTCACTTTCAAACATGAGCTGGTTGATCCGTTGTTTCGCAGTCTGGGCGCTTCGACGCAGGCCGACAAAGCGCAAAATGATTTTTCGCTCGTAAGCGCAATCGGCGATGTGACTGCGCAGTTCACGCATACACGATTCAACGACAACCTTGCGAACATCCCTTCGATTTTGACATCGCTCAACAGAGCGAACACTTTATTGATAGGCGTGCCGACGGCGGCGTTGTTCAGCGACCCGCAGAAGCCTTCGCCGCTGTTTCCCAGAGTCTCATATAATTTCAACCGAACACATGCATTCAGCGCAACCATTCCTGTAAACGGCGGCTTCGAGCAAGACCCAACTTCTATTCCCGATCAACTGAGCACGAACCAGGGATTGACTGCCGACTGGCAGATTCAAAAATGGCGACTTGGTTACAAGCTCAATCATTCGTTTATAAACAACCAGCAATTGGGAAGCGAACTGGCCGACCAGTTGACGCTCGTCAACGGAGTCGTTGTTGGCGTATCGCCCAACGGTTCGATTGATTTGAATCTCGATGTCAGTCTGGAGAGCGTCAACAACAAAGCAGACCGCACAATTGATCGCAAACTGGCGCTTACGCCGACCATCAACTGGAAGATGAGCAAGAAAGCAACTTTCGCCTCGAATTTTTCAACGACCCTTGCCGACGATAGAGCGAAGACGAAGAGAGACAGAAATATCACATTCGATATGCAGTGGACTTATCAATTCGCTTTCTTCGAGAACGATAAGTTTCGCAAACTGACAGGGCAGTTCTTTATCCGTTACGCAGACACCTTCATCCGAAATCGCAACTTCGTGTTGATAACGGATGATCTACAAAAAACACGCACACTTAATTTGGGTCTCAGTTTTAACATCTTTTAGGGGATACGAAAGTGAAAAAAATAACAGCAATCATTGCTTTCATGATATGGCTTGTGACAACCGCCGCCGCTCAAGATATCAAGGTCAACCCATCGAGCGTGAGCGTATACTCGCAGGGGGCGACAACAGTGTTTCTTACTTTCAGCAACGTAGCGAACAAGCGCCCTGCGGATGCGTGTTTTTGTGGCGAGCTTGTTTCTGCCGCGCCCGACATCGGACTGCGATGCCGTCCGGGCACTGAATTCGGTTGCCTGCCGGTTCGTTATGATCAATCTCGCCTCGGCGGCAACGCAACTTACACGGACATCATGTCTGTCCCGCCGTCTGTGTCGCGTCGCGCATACCTCGATGCTGCGAGCGGCGCTGAAGCGACCTTCTTTTACGTGCGGCGGTTTGTGAGCACAGTCGGCGGCCCTGACGAATTCGTGCCCGTCACGCTCAGGCTTGCGGGTAACGGCGCAGCAGTTCCTTTTTCGATTACCGAAGTGAAACTTTCATGGGGCGTTGACAAGCCTGTGTTGATCGTGAAGCCTGACGAAAAAATGCCTTCGATAAAAGCCGAGATTACTTACACGGGCACGGGCCGTTTAGTAGGCCGGTGGGAGTTGGTCAAACCGGGAGAGGAACTGCCTTCCGAACGCGACCTGCTGACAGAAGCGACGCTGCCGATTGAAGAACGAGGCTTGCAACGCCGCTACACGCAGCTAAGTCGCTTCAACATTTTTATGCCGCCCGTGGGCCGTTTCACGCTGCCCGGCCCTGAGTGGTGGCGCGTGCCGAGCCATATCAATGGATTGTATGTCGTGTTGCTCAGAATCGAAGCGGCAGAAGATGCAAATCCAAGCCTTGCTGCGGCAGGCCAATCATTGCTTGCAACCGGAGGCGTCGCGGGATTTTCAATGCCCGTGCTGCGTTATTATGTCGGCGGCGGCAGCGGCTTGCCCGCTGCGGCAGAAGCAAAAGCGAGGTTCGCGCTTGTAGAACCAGCCGACAGAGCCACATTTGCCGAAAGCGACTTTGTAGATTTCAACTGGACGGCTGTCGAAGGCGCTGCGTTTTATCGCCTCGAAGTAGAGACGGGGCAATCAACTTCTGTGTTGTCGGCAATACTGCTCGGAGGCATCAACAGCTATCGCGCTCCATCGTGGCTGAAAGAAAAAGCAGGCGAAGCGGAACTTCGCTGGCGAGTTCTCGCGTTCGATCAATCGAGGAATCAGATAGGCGAAACAGTGAGTCGAAGCCTGCGCTTCAAAGCGAAGAGATGAGCATTTTGAGAAGTTAGAGCGATCCGGTAACAGCCTGCGCCAGCAGGCGGCAGCATCTAGCCCACATCCGAGGATGTGGGCTAGATGCTGACACCCGCGCAGCGGGTTATTTCAAAATACGATCTAA
>DATEKX010000802.1:0-3980 GCA_035277165.1 Blastocatellia bacterium
CCTCGAAGTAATCTTCGGTCGCTCGCAGATCGTAGCCGGTCATCTGGTTCAATTCGTAAACAACGCGCTTGCGATAACCCGGCGCAGCGTTAAGCCCTGTGCCGCCCGCTGTGCCGCCAAGTCCAATCTCTCTCATCTCATCCGTCGCCTGCGCGATTCGACCGATGTTTTTGTCAATCGCAGTCGCGTATGCGCCGAACTCCTGGCCCAGTCTTACCGGGACAGCATCCTGCAAATGTGTGCGACCCGATTTAACTATGCGGTCAAATGCAATCGCTTTCTCGCGGAACGAAGCCTTGAGCCGGTCAAGCACGGGCATCAATTTTGCCACCAGATCGAGCGCCGAAAGTCGCATCGCAGTCGGAATCACATCGTTAGTTGATTGCGCCATGTTGACGTGATCGTTCGGATTAACGATTGAATAATCGCCCTTCTCTCCTCCAAGCAATTCAATCGCGCGGTTGGCGATCACTTCGTTGGCGTTCATATTATGCGAAGTGCCAGCGCCCGCTTGAAAAGGGTCAACGACGAACTGATCCTGAAATTTGCCTTGAAGCGCTTCGTCGGCTGCCGTCTCGATTGCCGCGGCAAGCTCTGCATCCAACTCGCCGAGCGCAGAGTTCGCGCGAGCGGCGGCTTTCTTTATCTGAACAGTCGCAGTGACAAAAGCCGGAAAGGGCTTCCAGCCGGATATTGGAAAGTTTTCGACGGCGCGAGCCGTTTGGATGCCGTAATAGACACCAAGAGGTATCTCGCGCTCGCCGAGCGAATCCTTTTCAGTCCTTGTTGGTATTTGGCTCGAATGTGACATGGGGAATCATCGTCGCTTTTTCTTTTAGCGTTATGCGACCTGCCATTTGTATTTGCACTGGCTTTTTCGGCGTGAACGCGAGCGTGCTGTCCACAAGTTGCTGGTTCGGCCTGTAACCGAGACCAAATTCGGGAAGCTCCGGTCGCTTCATCAATCGCTCTATGCCCCAGACGGTCTCTTCGCGCGTGAAGGCACATATTTCGGTTTCGCGGCTCATGATGATCGCTTCTTCGGGGCAGGCGTCAACGCAGAAGCCGCAAAAGACGCAACGCAACATATCAATTTCAAATCGCGCCGGAGCTTTTTCAATCAGGGGATCGTCAACTTCTTTCGGCTCGATGTAGATGCAATCGGCGGGGCACGCCGTCGCGCACATATAACAAGCAACACAGCGCGGCGTTCCGTCTTCGCGTGCCGTCAGGATGTGCGCGCCGCGATAACGGTCTGAGTAAGAGCGGCGCTCTTCGGGATAGCTGATCGTCGCACTGACCTTGCCCGTGAGGTTGTCTTTCATGCGGGTCAAAGTCAGCCCCATTCCGACCAGCGGGCCGAGCAAGTCTTTGGCAAACGAAGATTCCTTCGCCGCGCGGTCTGCTACATTAACTACCTTTGCTGATTTTTTCATAGTTATGCCGTTGCGAGCACGCCGGGCAATCGCCTTTGATCCAGAGTGATCTGGCTATAAGCAGCGACGCTCTCGGTCAACGTTCGAAACACATCATCGGCTGTCATCCAGCGCGATTCGGCTCCGCTTGCGTGAAGCAGCATCGCGAAGACTTCCCACACGGGAAGTATATCGCCGCCCGGCTCTATCGCTTTGCCTGCAAGCTGCACGCGACCTTGATAATTCGTATACGTTCCTTCTTCTTCCGACCATGCGGCGACAGGCAACACACAACTCGCCCCTCGCTGCCAATCGGCTTTGTGCGCCGCAAGCACGACCGAGTATTCGAGCGCGCTGACAAGTTCAGCCATGCGCGCTTCTGCATCCCGGTCACTCGCGCGATGCACAAGCGGTTTAAGATAAACGATCACACCGGCTTTTATTCGGCCCTCGCGCGCGGCTTTTATAGCGCCTTCGATGCCGCCGAGCTCATTGCTTGCAAGGCCGAGTTTCATTGCGCCCATCGAATTAGGATGCTTGTCCATGTGGCGCAGTATCTCGTCTTCTTTTTCAGTGACTCGCTTGTCTTCCGAATCCAACCGGAATTCAAATTGATTCGAGCCGAGGCGTTCGCCGACGTATCGTTTGAAGAGGAACAACGCTTCGTTTGTTGCGGACGCAGACGCAAATCCCAGAATAGAGCTTGCGCCATTTGCGCTGCCGACATCTTTCAACTTAGCGTCAATCGAGCGCGCGGCTTCTTCCCAGGTCACCGGAGCCTGCACGCCGTCGCGACCTTTCATCACGGGGCGCGTGACGCGCTCGCTGCCGTCGAGTGAGTGAAAGCTCAAGCGGCCTTCATCGCACAGCCAGCTTTTATTCACTTCCGTGTTGCGGCGCGGAATCATGCGAAAGATAGTTCCATCCCGATGATCAATCCTGACACTGCACCCCGTAGAGCATCCGCCGCACACCGAATCCGTGCTGTGCAAAAACCACACGCGGCATTTGAATCGGAAATCGCGCGAGGTGAGCGCGCCCACGGGACAGATGTCAACGACGTTGCCTGAATAAGGATTTTCGAGCGGCTTATCTTCAAACGTGCCGATAGCGACGTGATCGCCGCGCCCGAAAAATTGCATCTCGCCCGTTCCTGTGACGTGATCAAAGAACCTGATGCAGCGCGAACAAAGCACGCATCGCTCTTGATCGAGCACGACCATTTCGCCCAGATCAATTACTTTGCGCTTGCGGACTTTCAGCTCAAGCGGTATCTCGCTCGTGTGCAGGCCGTAGACCATGTAGTAATCCTGCAAGCGGCACTCGCCCGCCTGATCGCACACGGGGCAATCAACCGGATGATTGACGAGCAGAAATTCCAGCACCCCGCGCACAGCCATCTTCACGCGGTCATTGTTCGAGCGCACAATCATGCCGTCGCTTGCGACCGTCGTGCAGGCAGGAGTGAGCTTTGGCATCTTCTCGACTTCGACCAGACACATGCGACAGTTGCCATCAATCGGCAGGTCTGCGTGATAGCAATAGTGCGGGATTTCCATCCCGTGCTCCTGAGCAGCTTGAATAATGGTCTGCCCCGGTTTTGCTTCGATCTCTTTATCGTTTAACGTAAATTTTGGCATATTCGTGATTATTCGTAATCATTCGTGCAATTCGTGGCTTAACTCGCGCAAAGCGCCTCGAACTCGCTGCGAAACTTCGTGACAAAACTCCTGATCGGCATCACATCCGCGTCGGCAAGCGGGCAGATGGTTTTGCCTTCCATCATATCTGCTACTTTCAGCAGCAGATCAATGTCAGATCGCTTGCCCTTCCCCGCGACAAGATTGCGCAGTATCTTCGAGGCCCAGCCTGTTCCTTCGCGGCAAGGCGTGCACTGGCCGCAGGACTCGTGCGCGTAGAAGTCAGCTATCACCGAAAGCGTTTCGGGCATCTTTACCGTATCATCGAGCACGATCATTCCGCCCGACCCCAGCATCGAACCTGCTTTGAGCAGCGATTCGTAATCGAGCAACACGCCTTCGCACTCTTCAGCTTTGAGCACAGGAACGCTTGAGCCGCCCGGAATAACCGCTTTCAACTTGCGCCCGTTCGCGATTCCGCCACATTCGTTGTTGATGAAATCCATCAGCGGATAACCGAGATTCACTTCGTAAACACCCGGCTTGTTGATATGGCCTGAAACAGAAAACAACTTTGTGCCTTTGCTTTTTTCCGTTCCAATTGCAGAGTAAGCCGCGCTGCCGTTTTCGATGATCCACGGCAGAGCGCATAAAGTCTCCACGTTGTTGACAACAGTGGGCGACGCAAGAAATCCGCTCGCCGCCGGAAACGGAGGCTTGATGCGCGGGTAACCGCGATAGCCTTCAAGGGATTCGATCAGTGAAGTCTCTTCTCCGCAAATGTACGCGCCCTGCCCAAGATGCAGGTAAAGGTCGAGCGCGAAATCTTTCCCCAAAACAGAAGGGCCGAGTATCCCTGCGGCGTAAGCTTCATCAAGCGCTTTTTCAATGGGGCGTTCGAGGAATCCGAACTCGCCGCGCATGT
>DATEKX010000803.1:0-2650 GCA_035277165.1 Blastocatellia bacterium
GCTTCGCTTGCAGATGCCTGTCTCTTCAAGCGACCAGTAAGCCCACCCGTATCCGGCATCAACGTATATTTTGCAGTCCGCACAGGCGAAATAAAGCTTGTTCATAATCGTTATCAATTCCTGCTGTTTCAGTCAGTGATCTGCACAACCTCTTTGCCTTCATAGAAGAGCCGAGCGGGCAGATCAACTTTATGGTCGAGATCATAGAGTTCTTTTATGTATGCGCCGGGGGCTATCTCTATCGGTTGAACAAAGTCGAATCGATTGCCCGAACGTCGCTGGCCTCGAATGTTGATCTGTCTATTGTTGCTTGCGACAAACGAGAGTCGCTGCGGGTTAAAGGTCGCAGCGCTGCCGGACGTGTTTTCCACTCTTACACGTATGGCCGCGCGCGTCAGCAGCGAGCCTGTTCGCAATCCCGTGATTGTGATTTTCAGTTCTCCGATGGTGAATGGGTGCGTGTCGAGTTCTGATTTACTTATGCTGGCTGGCTCATCGCCTGCGACGTTCGAGGCAAGAATAAAAATTAATAAGGTTGCGAAAGCAAATAACTTCGAGCGCATAGAATCGTCCTTTCATTTGACAGTGGCGCCGACCAGGCAGATGAGAAGAGAGGATAAAGCTAGGATGGGGTGTCTATTTTCGCTCCTCATCCGCCCAGTCCGCGCCACCTTTTACTGCCTACTTCTTTTTCCGTCTGAGCAAAACCAGCGTCTTAACGTAGCTTCTCGCTGCAAAGATGTAGAGGGGTGAGTCTGTAGGCGAATCCGGCCTGACTGGTTAGCAGCCGCGCCCGCCAGCACGACAAGTAAAATAGTGGCAAACTGCTTTGCATTCATAATCCCTCACGCTCGCTCCACTGGTTTACGAAAAGCTTTACTTTGCCTCGATCAGCGCCTTACGCTACAATGGGCGCGGCAAAGGGACTGCTGAACTAAAACGCCGCCTCAGGTGGGCAGACGATACTGCGAAGGCTGCGGGAAGTCCTCAGAAAAGTCTCAAGAATTTCTCAATCATATTTCTCAAAGCCTTCTATGGGTGAGCAAACAAAGCACTTCTACGAATTTGATCGGTTCCGCATAAACGTTCCCGAACGACTGTTGTTGCGTGACCGAGAGATCGTTCCGCTCACCCCCAAGGTCTTCGATATATTGCTGACGCTGATAGAATCCAGCGGCCACGTAATTTCAAAAGACGACCTGATGAAAAGGGTCTGGCCCGACAGCTTTGTCGAAGAAGGCAACTTAACGCAGAATATTTCGCTACTGAGAAAGGCTCTGGGCGAGGGCCAGAACGGCCATAAATTTATCGAGACCATCGCGCGGCGCGGCTACCGCTTCGTCTTGCCCGTTAGCGAATCATCTGATGAGCCGATGAACGCGACCCAAACCGCAATCGCATCTAACGGCGGTCAGTCAAAAATCGAAAGCGTGCTTCAGCCATCAACTTCGGACAGTGATGTTGAGATGTCTCAGCCGTCAAGCGTCGGTTACTCGACAAGCGTATTCAAACATTACAAGCGGGCTGCGCTGGTTGCTCTCGGTGCGCTGGCCCTCCTGATAGCGGGTATTGCTTACTTCACAGGCGGCAGCAAAACCGTAGACGGCAGCAGCAATGTAATAGAGTCAATAGCCGTTCTGCCTTTCGTCAATAACGGAGCCGACACGGACGCCGATTATCTGACCGACAAGATCGCCGAAAGCCTGATCAACAATCTTTCGCAACTGCCAAAGCTCAGAGTCGTGCCGCGCAGTCTTACGCTCAATTACAAAGGGCGCGAAATTGATCCTCGCAAGATCGGCAGCGAATTGAACGTGCGCGCAGTCCTGACAGGCCACGTTCACAGGCGAGGAGACACGCTGAGCATTCAGGCGGATTTAATTGACGTAGCGAATATGTCGCAGATTTGGGGGCAACATTACGACCGGAAGCTCTCCGACATTCTTCTCGTGCAGGAAGATATTTCAAGGGACATATTCGAAAATCTCAGAGTCAAACTGAGCGTCGAAGAGAAAAAGCAACTTGAAGCCTATAGCCTCTATTTGAAAGGGCGCAATTACTGGCGCAAGCGAACCGACGAAGGGTTGCATCAAGGCATCGAATACTTTCAGCAAGCGATTGAGATAGACCCGAATTATGCTCCGGCCTATGCGGGGCTGGCCGATTGTTACAACATGCTTGTCGTATACGGCATAAGCTCGCCCAAAGAAGCTTTTCCGAAGAGCAAGCAGGCAGCCGTCAAAGCGCTTGAGATTGATGAAACGCTTGCGGAAGCTCACACATCGCTCGCCTTCATTAAATTCCGTTGGGATCGCGAGCGCCTAGAAGCCGAGAAAGAATTTCAACTGGCGATCAAACATAAGCCCGGTTATGTTCCGGCTCATCAATGGTACAGTTCTTATCTGGTCGCAGTAGAACGCTTTGACGAAGCGATTGCCGTAGCAAAACGGGCGCAGGAGCTTGACCCTCTTTCTTTCATCAGTAACGCGCATTTAGGATGGATTCTTTACCTGTCAGGCAAGTACGACGAAGCAATCGCGCATTGCAAAAGGTTGTTGGATGTTGACCCGAACTTCTTCCCTGCGCACAGGTATTTGGGGCTGACTTACGAACAAAAGGGAATGTACAAGGAAGCCGTCGCCGAGTTCCA
>DATEKX010000804.1:0-11438 GCA_035277165.1 Blastocatellia bacterium
GCAAATATTTTTTGGGTGCAAGGCGATGAGGTGTTCACGCCATCGCTTGCAACGGGGTGCATTGCTGGCATCACACGGCGACTCGTTCACGAGATTGCGACGAGATACAATCTGCACATTGTTGAAGGCAGCTTCACGACGCAGCGTTTACTGGAAGCGAGAGAGATTTTTCTGACTTCGACCGCCCGCGAAATAGCAATCGTGTCGAGCTTTGATGTGAAAGAGTACAATCGCAGAGAGGCGCGCATTGCAAAGCTGATTAGCCGCGAATTTCAAAAGATGATCCGCGATGCTAAGATTTAACGGGACGTTAAATGTAATATCGAACGGAGAGCAAATGGCGGAGATCAATAGCGACGAAGTCATTTCAAATATTCTCGATGAGGCAAAGACGATAGCTGTTGTTGGAATTTCACCCGACCCTTCGCGCCCAAGCTACAGCGTGTCGCGCTATATGCAAGTAAACGGTTATCGAATCATCCCGGTAAATCCTAACGAAACGAGCGTGCTTGGTGAAAAAGCTTATGCTTCGCTCAATGACATTTCTGAAAAGATAGACCTTGTTGACATATTTCGCCGCAGCGACGAAGCCGGACATCACGTTGATGAAGCCATTCGCATTGGCGCTCGCGGAGTATGGTTGCAAGAGGGCGTGATTGATGAAGCCGCCGCGCGTCGCGCGCTCGACGCCGGGCTTCAAGTCGTGATGGATCGCTGCATTCTGAAAGAGCATCTCAAGCGCAAACGATAATCAAATTACCGAGGTCAACTACGATGCATAGCCCCGTAGATGCGCGATATGATCGGATGCCCTACCCGCGTTGCGGACGAAGCGGCTTGAAACTTCCTGCCATCTCTCTCGGACTCTGGCACAACTTTGGCGGCGTGGATCGCTTTGAAGACGCGCGCTCGATGGTGTTGCGCGCTTTCGATTTGGGGATTACGCATATGGATTTGGCCAATAACTATGGCCCGCCTCCCGGCTCGGCTGAAGAAACGTTTGGCCGCATTCTCAAACAAGACCTCGCCTCATATCGCGATGAACTGATTATTTCAACGAAAGCCGGTTATCTCATGTGGCCCGGCCCTTATGGCGAATGGGGTTCGCGCAAGTACCTGATGGCGAGCCTCGATCAAAGCTTACGCCGCATGGGTTTAGATTATGTAGACATTTTTTATCACCATCGCCCTGACCCGGATACGCCTATGGAAGAAAGTCTGGGCGCGCTCGATCACATCGTGCGAAGCGGGAAGGCATTGTATGCGGGCATCTCGTCATATTCTGCCGAACAGACTCGTCGGGCCGCGCAGATACTGAAGTCTTTAGGGACTCCATGCCTCATCCATCAGCCGAGCTATAGCATGTTCAATCGTTGGATCGAAGATGGCTTGCTTGCAGTGCTCGGTGAAGAAGGAATTGGCTGCATCGTTTTTTCGCCGCTCGCTCAAGGTCTGTTGACGGACAAATATCTCAAGGACATTCCAGAGGATTCACGCGCGGCAAAACCATGGGGATTTCTCAAGCGCGAGCAGATAACGGATGATAAGCTGTCGAAAGTCCGGCGCTTGAACGAATTCGCGCAGGCACGCGGCCAGACGCTTGCTCAGATGGCCATAGCCTGGACGCTGCGCCACCCGGAAGTGACATCGGCCCTGATTGGCGCGAGCCGTGTGTCACACGTTGATGATGCTGTTGGCGCGCTCGAAAACAAATCATTTACAAGTGACGAACTACAAAGCATTGAACAGATTCTCGCAGGCTGATCTTTGGAGGCTATTTTAGAAAGAAGCTCCGTAGGAACGACCTGTCTATAGTATCGTTATTTGTAGAGTTTTCCGTAGCTCCGTAGGAGCGACCTGCTTAATCAACAGGTCGCTCCTACGGAGCTACTAATCAATTGCTTGATTGCTACTATAGACAGGTCGTCCCTGACGGGACTGCTAAAACATGCTCTTAATATGAAACAACGCGCAATCAAATCACTGCGAATACTCAAGCTGGCAATCCTATCCGCCTTCATCTTCTTGCCGATAGCATCAGCCGACAATGCAAGCGCGCAGACATGGACGCTCGTATGGTCGGATGAATTCGACGGCCCGGCAGGTTCTGCGCCCAACTCGTCAAAGTGGGGTTATGACATCGGCGGAGGCGGATGGGGCAACAAAGAATTAGAGACTTATACGAATCGAACTCAGAATGCCAGCCTCGACGGCGACGGCAATCTAGTCATCCAAGCCATCAAAGAAACTTTCACAGGGTCAGACCGCATCACGCGCGATTACACCTCGGCGCGCTTGCTGACAAAAGGGAAATTCGAGCAGCGATATGGCCGTTTTGAAGCGCGCATGAAACTGCCTTTCGGTCAGGGCATCTGGCCTGCGTTCTGGATGCTGGGAGATGATATTGACAATGTAGGCTGGCCCAGATCGGGCGAGATTGACATTATGGAAAACATCGGGCGCGAACCTGCAATCGCTCATGGCACTCTGCACGGGCCCGGCTATTCGGGGGGGAACGGGCTGACAGGCAGCTATACGCTGCCAAACGATCAACGCTTTTCTGATGCTTTTCACGTGTTCGCTGTGGAGTGGGAGCCAAACGCGATTCGCTTCTACGTTGACAAAAATCTTTACGGGACGAAAACGCAGGCGGATGTGCCTGCGGGCAATCGGTGGGTATATGATCATCCGTTTTTCATAATTATGAATGTCGCGGTCGGCGGAATCTGGCCGGGCAACCCTGATAGCAGCACCCAGTTTCCGCAGGTGATGAAGGTTGATTATGTGAGAGTCTACGCAGATGCGAGAACGATTCCGGCGATTACAAGCGTTTCGATTAAAAAGAAAGACTTGATCGTCACGGGCGAAAACTTTGACGCAGAGACAGTGATTTTGCTGAATGGCAAAAAACAGAAGACTGCGCGCGACGATCAAAATCTGTCTTCGTTAACCGGCAAGAAGATGGCAAAGAAAATTGATTCCGGTCAGGCCGTAAAGATACAGGTCAGAAATTCCAACAACGTCGTGTCGGCTGAATACAGCTATACAAAGCCTTGAATGAAAAGCGGGATTGATTGGTTAGAATTCCGCCGAAATATTGTACTTATGATTTGCAGTGTGCTGATCAGAACGCTTCAGGGAACAGTAGCTTAATATGTTCTATAGGGATGGAAAGTGTTTCCTTCATGCTTCCCCCAAGAACCATCGCGACAATTCTGCCTTTCGCATCAATGACGGGCGCGCCCGCATCACCCGCGAATGAAATCTTCGTTGTGACCAAAACGCCATTGAGACCCTGCCATTTGCCCTGCGCATTCACTTCCAAAACTCTTCCCGGCGTTCTATCGCCTGGCCCTATAAATCGTTCGACTGCTTCGTTAGGTTGTAAGCTGATGCTCAGACGAATCGGGGCATTGTGTGGCGACAGACCTGTTTTTTTCAGTTTCAACAGGGCTACCATAGATTTGATATTTACAACTTCCGCGATTTCTTTGCGATTTTCATTTCTCTCAGTCCATGAAACCATCACACTATCCGACAGCTTAACATCGCCGGTTCCGAACGCAACAATATATCCGCTCGACGTAAAAAAGCCCTGAGCCGAAAAGCCTTGAACAAAGTTCACGCGAACCACCTGGACTAGTGACGATGTCACCGGCGCGGGTTCCTGTGAATCCGGCGTCGTATCTTCTCTGCCAGACTGGTTTGAATTAGTGTTGTTTGGTGGGAGGGGCGAATCCGTTTTATTTTCTCTGGCCGTTTGGTTTGAGTTAAGGCTATTTATTGAATTCCCCTTAGATGAGATGTATCGCCATATTCCGAAGGCAAGTATAACTCCCATAACTAATGCAACAGCCAGGATTGGCCATCGGTGCTTTTGCCATTGCCGCAACCCCAATGCTTCTTCCGGTGCAGGTTGGATTGGAGTGGTGTTGGCGACGGCCTGTTGCTGTTTTAATACATCCTCAATCGTCTTAATGAGCTGATTTACGTCGTATTGCCATCTGGCATCGCTGAGTTCAAGCGCGTTGCGGCGGCTCAATTTAGCAAGTGGCTCCGGCAGTTGCTCTTGACGAGGCATGACGGCATCTTGTACCAGTACCGGGATAACCCTGACATTGCGGTCCAGTGCCGTCGCAATCTCCACGCGGACGAAATCATTAGGATTGTCCAGACGCCTTTTCCCGGCTTCATCTGTTATGTCCAACCAATCCCTGCCGAGGACGGCTATTAACACTTCGCAAGACCCGACGGCGCCTTCGATAACGCTGATAAAATCTTCGCCGGGAGCAATTGAATCTATATCCATGAATATCTTTATTCTATTGCCGAAATGATTACTGATTCGATCAAATAGCCTGCCTGCATGGCCTGCGCTATCTTCGCGACGGTAACTGATAAAAACGTTTGTGCCCTGTTTCGGCGTAGGTGAGACATCCTTCGACATGGTTTATCACCTCGTTGCTCTGGTAAAAATCATCCCCATACAGTATCGACAAAAATAATCTTTCGAGTAAGCAAGCAATGGCTGTTAGCTGTCATTGCCAAGCCGGAAGAATTCGCGGATGCTCTGCAAGAATTCGTTTTGCGCTTTATTCATTCGCTGCCGCTTGACTTCTTCATTGAGTTCTTCTCGAATGGCTTCCAATTCAACTCGGCGGCGCGCGAGCGTGTGCGAAATGTCTTCGGCTATTTCCGGGCGACTTTGCAAAATATCTTTGAAAGCGTCTTTGTCCAGACGATAGCATTTCACATCCGTCTGCGCGACAACTGTGGCTGTGCGTGGCGCGCCCGTCATCAACCCCATCTCTCCAAAGTAATCTCCGCCTCTGAGCGTTGCCACCTTTTCGCTTTTTCCATCGAGGGCTAAATGAACCTCTGCCTCGCCCTCGATGACCAGATAAAGCCAATGGGCTTGAGCGCCTTGTTTCGTCATCGCTTCGCCGCGCACGAAAGGAGCGGCTCTTAAACCTTTTGCCAGTTTGCGACGTTCTTCGTCTGTCAGTTTATCGAAAAGCTCTATGTGCTTGAGCGCTGCGACGCGGCGTTCCATCTCTTCATTTCGCTTGCGCTCGCGGCGCGACTCATCTTCCTCGGTAACAAAGAGCGTGCGCGCGGGAATTGAGAGCGGAATCTCTGCACGACGCAGCGCAGAATATATGCGCGAGCGAACGATGGAATCGGTCGGGTCGGTCAAGGCCATGTCGGTCAACCAGTATCGAGCAGCGTATGTGGCATAGCTGTCTTTGAAGTCTATGGTCAGGCAATGCGGCGCAGGGTCGTCTGCGACATTTGGCATGTGTTCTGCGCGCAGGGCCGTCTCTACTATCTGAATTACTTCTGTCGGCGCGAAACGGAAATCAACGTTGAAGTACACCCATTGGCGATGCTGACGCGGCGCTCCCGCGCGCCGTCCAAGCAATGTGACCTGGCCTTTCATCAAGACGCTGTTGGGAATTACTATCGTATCCCAATTGCGCGTTTCGATAGATGTCTGTCTCCAGCGAATCTCCTTAACCCGCCCTTCGTTTTGATCTATGCGAATCCAATCGCCTACGCTTATAGTGCGTTCCATCTGCAACGCCATGCCGCCCATGATGTTGCCCAGCGTATCCTGCAGAGAAAAACCGATGACAGCCGTGATGACTGCGGAAGTAGCGACGACGCCAGCCAGATCAACTCCGCTGCGCGACAGCAGCGTGATGGCAGTGATGATGTAGGCCAGAGCCAGCATCAAGTCGCGCATGATGAGCGGCGTGCTTATACGAATGGCTTTGAACGCCACGGCGAAAATGAGCACGCCTATCAGATTGATGATCGCGACGCTTTCCAGAAAAAGTGAAATCAATCGAATAGTGCGATAGCCAAAACTGTCGAGGCTTCCGCCGAAAGAAATAACTGTGCTGGCCGCAAGCAGTCCTGCGAAAGAAAGAGCGAACAGCAACATCGCGCTTCGTATGCGCGCTCGTTCGGCTGGCACAAAGCTGAACAGGAGAAACGCTGTCACAACGAAACCGAGCGCAATCCAATAAAATGCTCCGTTCATGCCCGCTGTTATTTGCACGTTGTGCCAGAAACTCATGTTAGACCAAATCCTCTTTCCAAAAATATTGATGCGCAAGGCCGCGCTTTATCCGAGCGAACTTTGATTGCGGGAGAGTATATTCTTCATTCGATGATGCTTCAATCTTGACGCGATGATTACGACCAGTAATGCTATTGGTTGAATGATGAGACGACTGAGAAAAGATAGCGCCGTCTATAAAGGCGGAGATGTAGAAAAGACGCAAGGCTCGCCGCGCGACCTGCTGAAATTGCTTTCCTACACCAGACCGTATCGCGTCAGGCTCGCAATTGCATTTACCAGTCTTTTGATTGCAAGCTCGATTGGCCTTGCGTTTCCGACGATGGTGCAGAAGTTGATGGATGCTGCTTTCGTCGAGCACGATTCTCAAAAGTTGAACAATCTGGTTGTGGTGACCGTCTGTCTGTTCGCTGTTCAAGCGGCCTTCAGCTTCTTGCGCGCCTACCTGCTCTCTTACACAGGCGAGCGAATCGTAGCGGATGTGCGCACGCAGCTTTATACGCACCTGACGAGCTTGCCGGTATCTTTTTTCGCCAGTCGTCGTATAGGCGAACTGACTTCTCGCATGGCCTCTGATGTAGGTGTGATTCAGACCGTCACGACCAGCAGCTTCACAGAGCTTCTGCGAATCTGTCTGGTGCTGACGGGCGGCATCGCAATCATCGCATACACCAACCTGCGATTGACTCTGATGATGCTTGCAGTCGTTCCCCTCGTCATAATTTCGGCTCAGTTTTGTGGGCGGTACGTTCGCCGTTTAAGCACGCGCGTGCAAGATCGTTTGGCAGAAGCGAATTCAGTTTTGGAAGAAACGCTTTCCGCCATTCGCATAGTGCAATCATTCGTGAGGGAAGGTTACGAGCGCCAGCGCTACCGCGAAAGAATAACCGAGGCGCTGCAACTGGCTGTGCGACGATCCGTAGCCGGAGGCGGTTTTATCGCCTTTATCATAATGGTGGTCTATAGCGGCATCGCGGTGATGCTATGGTTTGGCCTCCGGCTGGTTACGTCTGGAGAGATGACTGCGGGCAAGCTGACAGCTTTCGTGCTCTACACGTTTGTAATAGCCAGCTCGATTAGCAGCATGTCCGAGCTTTATGGACAGTTTCAAAGCGCTATCGGCGCAACGCGGCGAGTCTTTGAATTGCTGGACATAGTGCCGGAAATAAAAGACCCCGAAGAGCCAGAGGAACTTGGTCGGGTGCTTGGCGGTGTGCAGTTGATTGATGTGCATTTCACTTATCCAGACGAGAGGGCCACGGAAATTCTCAGAGGGGTGACAATCGAAGCGCGCCCCGGCCAGATAGTCGCGCTTGTCGGGCCGAGCGGGGCAGGGAAATCTACGCTTGTTGCTTTGATACCGAGATTCTTTGATGTGACCTCAGGCGCGATTCTGGTTGACGGCCATGACATAAGATCGCTTCGCCTGAGCGACTTGCGCTCGGCAATCGGCATGGTGCCGCAAGAGACTACGTTGTTCGGTGGGACTATTCGCGAGAACATAGCTTATGGCAAGCTCGACGCAACGGATGAAGAGATTAAAGCTGTGGCGCGAGCAGCGCACGCGCACGAATTCGTTTCGGAATTCCCCGACGGATACGAGACCATTGTGGGCGAGCGAGGCATCAAGCTCTCAGGCGGCCAGCGCCAGCGCATAGCGATAGCCCGCGCGCTGCTCAAAGACCCTGCGATACTGATCCTTGATGAAGCGACAAGCTCGCTCGATTCCGAATCAGAGCGGCTTGTGCAGGACGCGCTCGAAACCTTGATGCAAGGCCGCACGACATTTGTAATCGCTCACAGGCTCTCAACCGTACGCCGCGCGGATAAAATAGTTGTGCTCGATGCTGGAAGGATTATCGAAGAAGGCTCTCACCAGGAATTGATGGCAAATGAAGGTTTATATAAACAGCTTTATGAAATTCAATTCAGAGATCATGACCTTGCTGTTAGCCCAATTGTCGGAGAGGAATTAAGCCCGAGCTAACTCGGTCAGCTTGCTTTGCCGATAGCATAAATCGGCATGGTCGGCTGTTCAGAGCCGCCTTTAGGTTCAAGGGTGATTGCTGCTGCTGCTATCTCGTTTACATTTGCTGAAATATCAAAGACAGTGAAACCGTGACCTTTATCATCGGGTTCGATCAATCCCACGCTTAATTTTTGTTCACTGGGTGTAATGATCCAGAGTTGATAAACTTTTCCGGCTGGAGCAGGCGGCAGGTCTGCGCTCACCACCCATCGGTTTTCTGATATGTCCCAGTAAACCTTCGCCGCCGCTGAGGGCGCAACTCCCTGTTGTCCGTCCAGTTTTATCGTCCTCGTTTGAGGCGACCCGAGCACGGCGTTGATTTGAGCGAGTTCTTTTTCTCGCGCGCTCTCGCGGTTGAGCTTGTCTCTAAGCTCGGCAGTCTCGTTCAACAATTCCTGTCTGTTTTTTCGCTCAGTCTGCCATGACATGATTGTGTATGCCAGCGCTATCAAAAGTGATGCAGCAACGGCCCACGGCAGCAATCTAAGTCCATGTGACGGGCGTGAAGCGGCGGGTGACTGGCGGGTTGATATAGCCCTTTCGGGGAAAGGGATCACTGAAGCTGTTTGCGAATCCTTGTTTGCTTGCCCTTGTTTCTCTTTATCGATTCTTGCCGCAAGCAGATCGCGCACATAAGCAGCAGGGGCAGCGGGCTCTGTGCTGAGCCCCAGTGTGCCGACTACAGATTCAAATTTCTCTATCTCCGCTTTACAAGCATCACACCCGTCTTGCAGGTGCGATTCAAAGGCACGAGCTTCATGCTGACTGAGCGCTCCGAGTGCGTACAAAGCTGCAAGTTCCTGCCCATCTTCTGTAATACTGTCGTGCCTCAAAATGCGTGCACCCCCTTGATAAACTACTTCAAACTACTTCGATTACTGCACTTTCAAACCCTCGTATTGCAGCGGAGCTACGAGCAGGAACATTGTTCCATTGACTGTACTTGTCGACTCGTGAATAGTGCCTGCCGGAGCGCGGTGATAATCGCCCGGCCCCAGGATTTCTCCGCAAACATTACAATCGCCTTCAAGTATAAAGAACTGCTCAACACCTTCGTGTTTATGCGCAGTGAGCGATGTCCCCGGCCCCATCCTGACCAGTGATGTCGCCATCCCGCTCGCCTTGTCAAAATAAAGCGGCTTGCAAAAGATGCCTTCCTGCGCTTCCATCCATTTGCCATCGTTTGAACGAATCGAAACGGTCTTTTGTTCGCTGCGCTTTGCCTTTGCAGGCTTCGAATCATTGCCGTTACTCGTATCGTTTATGGCAGCAATAAGTTTGTCGCGAACATCGGGCGACGGTTCTTCTTCACCCGCATCAAGCGCAATCGCGTTTACGACCTGCTCAAAAGCTCCAAGCTCCGCGTGGCAGAAGTCGCATCCTTCGGCGATGTGCTCTTCAAAGATGTGCGCCTCGTGCTGCGAGAGAGCACCGAGCGCGTAGAGCGCAGTCTTTTCGCGCATCTCGTCCTGCGAGATGTTGTGTCTCATAGCTGTCCTCCTAGAAGAGGATTCAGCATATCGCGTAGTTTCATCATCCCCAACCGTGTGCGCGTCTTTACCGTTCCGAGCGGCTGGCCCAGTTTGAGCGCAATCTCACTGTGACTCAATCCAGAGTAGTAGGCCAGCTCAATGACCTCGCGCTGCTCCGGCGATAAGGAGTCAAGCGCTGAACGCACGAGTCGCTGTCGTTCAGAGTTGACCGTAGTCTCTTCGGGGCTGGCAGTCGTCGCGCTCACATCCCCTATTACATCCAGCGACTCTTTGCTCTGCGCATCATGCTTGCCAGACCTCAACCGATCAATCGCGCGGCTGCGCGCAATCGTCATGAGCCAGGCCAGAGGCGCGCCACGATTAGTGTCGTATGCCGATGACTGTCGCCAAACTTGCGTGAATACATCGAGCAATACTTCTTCGGCTGTCGCTCTTTCACCCACTATGCGCAGGATCAACCCAAAGACTAAACGGCTCGTCGCGTCATAGAGCGAAGTCAGGGCAGACTGATCCCCGGCAGCGACTTTTTTAATAAGCGCCACCCAATCCTGGTCTCGACTGCGATGCTCAACAGAGTCTTGGGGTGACCCCAACGCTATTCCCTCACTCTTAATCTACGCGCCTGCGATTACTTATGGATTCCCGAAGAGAAGACTTAATCGTCATTTCTCTCAAAACTTTGCAGGAAATACTAAAAAGCCGGAAGTTGCTATAACGCTCTATTTTACACATCGCGCAGCGCTCGAACAAACATTTTGAAGCAATCTTAAAATTATAAACTGTGTGAAGCCAAATATACTGAATTCATAGCTTAATCGCCAGTAAAATTATTCATTTATAGCTTGTTTCATACTTGCAACGTTATTGCTTGTGTGTTATATTGTCTTCGGATGATTTAAGGGAGGGTGATATGAGTACAGCAATCATCGAAGAGCAGGGAATCGAAACGGTGTTGGCTTCATTGTCCAAACCGTTGCCGGAAACCGTCATCAGGCAGAGAGTAGGCTGGAGGGATTCATCAGGCGAAGAGCGATGGGTTGATTACATAGACTGGCACACGGCGGCAGACATTTTGGATCAGGTTTGCCCGGACTGGTCGCACGAAGTCCGTGACATCGCGGTGATTGGCAATCTGGTAGCGGTTACGGCAGCTATCACAATCAAAGGGATCACCAGATGCGGCGTTGGCGTAGATTCGGCTCTCGATGAAAGAGGCATCAAGTCCGCCGAGCACGATGCGCTCAAACGCGCTGCTGTAAAGTTCGGGCTTGCCCGGTCGCTTTATACTCACGGCAAAAATAAACGAAAAGCTTCTTCGCATTCCGGCTCGAATCAAAAGAACGCGAAAGAGGGCGATGGCGTCACGGAAAAACAGTTATCGGCAATTTACGCTATTGCCAAAGCCAAATCGCTCGACGCGCAACTTGAATCAATGGCTTTGTTCAAGTGCGAACCGGAACAACTTAGCAGAAGCGCTGCAAGCGACTTGATCGATCACCTGAGAAACATTCGCATCAGCGCATAAAAAGTTTTGCGGCACGAGCAATCGGGGTTTCTTCGTGCCACAATCCCGGGCCGGATAAAAGAATCCGGCTCGGGACTATTTCGAGCTTAATTGTCATGGCAGCCTCGCTGATAAACACAGAATGCAAGCGATACGGATGCATAAAAAATCTGCTCGCTTGCTATGCCAACTGCCGGTACAGCGGAAGATGCGATGAATTGAAAAATGAAATCCTCGATAAAACCGATCAGGCTGCTAAGGATATCAACTCATATCTGGGCGAACGCGGGCGCAAGCCGATAATGATTCAAATTATGAAGCGAGGGG
>DATEKX010000805.1:0-3611 GCA_035277165.1 Blastocatellia bacterium
TCAGCTTACGGACGGGAGCGATACGGAATCAATGACGCCTCGGATGACGGTCGCGTTTATGGGGCTGACGGGGCCTGCGGGTGTGTTACCGCACCATTACACGGAACTATTGATCGAGCGCACGCGCTACAAGGACACGGCTCTTTGGGAGTTTCTAGACCTGTTCAACCACCGGATGATTTCGCTCTTTTACAGAGCGTGGGAGAAGTACCGATTCCCCGTCGCCTATGAGCGCGGCGAAGATGATCGGTTCACAGAGTTTCTGTTTGACATAGTTGGAATGGGCACGCGCGGGTTGCGCAACCGGCAAAGCTTCCCGGATGAAATATTACTTTACTACGGCGGACTCTTTGCCGAGCGACCTCATTCGGCAAGCGCTATGTGCGCGATGCTCGGCGACTATTTTAATGTTCCGGCGCACATCGAGCAGTTTTCAGGTCAGTGGCTCAAGCTGGAAGACGAGAGCCTGACCAGACTCGGCACGGCTAATGCCGAGCTTGGCATAACGGCTGTGGCGGGCACGCGAGTCTGGGACGCGCAATCAAAGTTCGAGTTGCAGTTCGGCCCGCTGACCCTGAACGAGTTTATAACATTTCTGCCAACGGGGTCGGCCTTCAAGCCTGCTTCGGAGCTTACGCGATTGCTCGCAGGTCTGGAGTTTGATTTCGATATACGGCTCACGCTGAAAGCCGAAGAAGTGCCGGGATGCGTGCTGACCACACGGGCAAAACGGCAGCCTATGCTTGGGTGGACAAGCTGGCTGAAGACCAGCCCGTTTGAAAAGGATGATTCGCAGGTGGTTTTGTCTGTAACAAACTAGCTGCCATTTACGACGCGAGGATGATTATATGAACGTGAATCTGAAACCATTGATTGCAACACTCAACGACACCTGTCGCGGCGCGCTCGAAGCGGCAGCCGGGCTTTGTCTGTCTCGCACGAATTACGATGTCGAGATCGAGCATTTATTGATCAAGCTGGCCGAGGCCGAAGAGAGCGACCTTGCGCGCATCGCTCGTCATTTTGAGATTGATCAGGCGAGACTAGCGAAAGACATAACGCGCGCGCTCGACCGTCTCAAGAGCGGCAATTCCCGCACGCCTGCGCTCTCTCCGCGCCTGCCTCGATTGATACAAGATGCGTGGCTGCTGGCCTCGATTGAATTTGAGGCTCAACGGATTCGCTCAGGGCATCTCATCTTGAGCTTGCTCTCAAACGACGACCTTGCGCGACTGGCGCGCGAAGTATCAAAAGAATTTCATCAAATATCAGTCGAGTCACTGAGAAAGAACTTCGCAGAAATTACGGCGGGGTCAATCGAGAGCCGGGAAGCTTCAAACGCGAGCGCGCGAACTGACGACGATGCGCAGCCTGAGATCAGCGCCGGAGGCAAGACAAAGGCGCTCGATCAATTCACAGTTGATCTGACTGCTAAGGCGCGCAAAGGCGACATTGATCCGGTGCTGGGGCGCGATTTTGAGATACGCCAGGTCGTTGACATTCTGACACGCCGTCGCCAGAACAATCCGATTCTGACGGGCGAAGCGGGCGTCGGAAAGACCGCCGTCGTCGAAGGCTTTGCGCTGCGCATCGCACAAGGCGATGTTCCGCCGCCGCTCAGGAACGTCTCTGTTCGCACGCTCGATTTAGGGTTGTTGCAGGCGGGCGCGGGCATCAAAGGCGAATTCGAGAACCGTCTGAAGTCTGTGATCGAAGAAGTGAAATCATCTCCGCAGCCTATCATTCTCTTTATAGACGAAGCGCACACGATGATAGGCGCAGGCGGGCAGGCCGGACAAGGCGACGCGGCCAACCTGCTCAAGCCTGCGCTCGCGCGCGGAGAGTTGCGCACAATCGCTGCGACCACGTGGGCCGAATACAAAAAGTATTTCGAGAAAGACGCTGCGCTTGCGCGACGGTTTCAAGTGGTGAAGGTCGAAGAGCCTACTGAAGAACAAGCCATCATTATGATGCGCGGGCTGACCTCTACGCTTGAATCGCATCACAACATTCGCATCCTCGATGAAGCGATAGAAGCTTCGGTGAAGCTTTCGCACCGTTATATTTCTGGCCGCCAGTTGCCGGATAAATCTGTCAGCGTGCTCGATACTGCGTGCGCGCGAGTCGCGATAGGCCAATCCAATGTGCCCGCTGCCGTCGAAGACGCCGAGCGCCGCATTGCTCATATGACGGTCGAAATCGAAGTGCTTGAACGCGAGCAGGTCACAGGCTCTGATCACGATAAACGAATAGAAGGGTTGAGGGCCGAAAGAGCGGCGGAAGAAGAACGACTCAATAACCTGATAGCCAGATGGGATAGCGAGAAGGCGCTTATCAGCCAGATTCAAAAGATTCGCGAGCAACTCGAACAGCAGGCAATGAAGAGTCAAGAAGGCGACGGCGCGGCTAAAGCTTCAGCCGCAGTGATGGCAAGCGTCGGCTCTGTTGCAAAAGCCAGGCAATCTGCGACCGTGCAAGCGCACACGGCCTCCGGCGTGATTGAAGAAAATTCAACGGCCAGCGCTTCGGTGAATGCGGATGAACTAAGATCAGAGCTTGCTCGCTTGAATCAGGAGCTTGAATCTGTGCAAGGCGAAACGCCGCTGATGCAGGCGTGTGTGACTTCGCAGACGATAGCCGAAGTCATATCGGGCTGGACTGGAATACCTGTTGGAAAGATGCTGGCCGACGAAATCAACACAGTCATCGCGCTCCGCGACCGGCTCGAAAAACGCGTCGTCGGACAATCGCAAGCGCTCGAAGCCATCAGCCAGCGCATTCGCACTGCGCGAGCTAATTTGACCGACCCGCGCAGGCCCGTTGGAGTCTTTCTGCTCGTAGGGCCAAGCGGCGTCGGCAAAACAGAAACGGCTTTGACGCTTGCAGACACGCTCTATGGCGGAGAGCGAAACCTGATCACGATCAATATGAGCGAGTATCAAGAGGCGCATACAGTCTCTTCGCTCAAGGGGTCGCCTCCCGGCTATGTGGGTTATGGAGAAGGCGGCGTGCTGACGGAAGCCGTGCGGCGCAAGCCACATTCGGTTGTGCTGCTGGACGAAGTTGAGAAAGCGCACACAGACGTGATGGAACTCTTTTATCAGGTCTTCGATAAGGGAATGCTCGAAGACGGCGAAGGGCGCGAGATTGATTTCAAAAATACAGTGATATTGCTGACATCAAACGCTGGCACAGACACTTTCATGAAACTGTGCGCTGACCCCGATACACGGCCCGACCCGGCTGCTATGGTAGAAGCGTTGCGACCAGACTTGCTCAAGGTCTTCAAGCCCGCGCTGCTTGGCCGCATGGTCACGGTTCCGTATTACCCGATCTCCGATGACGTGATGCGCGAGATCATCAAGCTACAGCTTTCTCGCATAGGTCGCCGCATAGCTGAAAATCACGGCGCAGAGTTCGGCTACGACGACGAAGTGATAACCGAAATCATAAACCGTTGCAAAGAAGTCGAAAGCGGAGCGCGCAATGTAGATCAGATATTAACCGGAACGTTGCTGCCTGAAATGAGCGGAGAATTTTTGTCGCGTATGGCAACGAGCCAGCCTGTTTCGCGCGTTCACGTTGGTATAACGGACGGCGGATTCAGGTAC
>DATEKX010000806.1:0-2261 GCA_035277165.1 Blastocatellia bacterium
GCTTCGCTGGTAGAAGAGACTGTAAAAGCCGAAACCGCAGCCAACACCGGAGTTGACAGCGCGACGCTTGCGCACATGCGCAACTGGATGGAGTGCGTGCGTTCGCGCAAAGCGCCCAATGCCGATATTCACGCGGCATACAATCATTCAGTCGCTCTCTGCATGACAATTGCGGCATTGCAGACAGGCAAGCGCGTCACCTTCGATGAAACGAAGCAGGATGTTGTGACGAATTAGAGAGTGTTTTGAAATGATCCCCGAAGGGGATGTATGTAATAGCCGTGGGCAACGCCCACGGTATCAGATGCCTAATGCCTCAGACCCTGAAAGGGTCGAATTCTCAACACCGAATATGACCCTTTCAGGGTCAGTGGGTCGGTTGGCATGATGTCCGGTGGTTTCACCACCGGCTATTGCATTAAGCCCTTTCAGGGCTGTTCTGCCATTTCAAAACACGCTCTTAGACTGAACGGAGTAGATCATGCCGAGTTCACAAGGCCGACGATTGCTCGCGCTGCTGGTTATCGTTCTGATCTGCCGGGCTACGGTCGCGTCTCAAACAAAGCCTTCACAAGCGGGTGTTCAGGTTGTTGCTAATGAAGCGGCTCGCCGCGTTGATGTGCTCGTAGACGGCAAACCTTTCACATCTTACATCTGGCCCGACACGATTAAAAAACCTGTGCTGAATCCGTTGCGCGCGGCATCAGGCACAATTGTTACTCGCGGTTATCCGATTGAACCGCGACCGGGCGAAAGAGTCGATCATCCGCATCACGTTGGTTTATGGTTCAACTACGGCGATGTGAACGGGCTGGATTTCTGGAACAACTCTGAGGCTATCAAGCCAGCCGATAGAAATAAATATGGCACGATACGCCATAGCAAGATCAAGCGCGTCACGAGCGGCAAAGATCGCGGAGAGCTTCTAGTCGAAATGGATTGGCTTACACCTGCGGGCAAACCTATCTTAAAGGAAGAGACTACATTCATCTTTCAGGCCGCAGAAAATCAGCGGGTGATAGATAGAATCACAAAGCTCACGGCGTTAGACGAGCGCGTAGTTTTCAATGACAACAAGGAAGGCGTGCTCGGCCTGCGCGTCGCCCGACAATTAGAGCAGCCATCGGATAAGCCCGAAGTCTTCACAGATGCAAACGGCAAAGCGACATCAGTCCCGAAGCTGGATAACACTGGTGTGACGGGCCGCTACCTGAGCAGCGAAGGATTGTCGGGCGATGACGTGTGGGGAACGCGCGGCAGGTGGGCGATGCTTACAGGCAAGATAGGTCAGGAAGGTATAACGATTGCGATACTCGATCATCCGGGCAATCCGGGCTATCCGACTTACTGGCATGCGCGCGGTTATGGATTGTTCGCGGCCAATCCGCTTGGTCAAGATGTATTCAGCAACGGAAAACAAAAGCTGAATTTCACACTGCAACCGAACAACTCGGCGCTCTTTCGTTATCGCATCTTGATTCTATCCGGCAATGCCTCGCGTGATGATCTTGAATCGCAATATCAGCGTTTTGTTGGCGAGGTGAAATAGGAACCAGGAACTACGAATGATTGGCATAACTACACAGGCAGTAATCGGGCGCGGAGATGTTGACCTCTCGCTCTCTCTCAAAGAGATGCAGGCCATCATCGAAGCGGCGCTTGCCGATGTAGGGCGCGGCGCTCGCGTGCTGGCAATCATCCCCGACAAAACGCGCGACGACAACACTGATCTGCTCTTCCCTTTTGCCGCCGAAGCTCTGGCCTCGCGAGGCGTTGCACAGTTTGATGCGCTGGTCGCGCAAGGCACACATCAACCGATGACCGAAGAGGAGAAACGATTGAAGACTGGCGCGGCGTGCGCCGCGTTGCCGGGATTGGGAAAGATATACGATCACAAGTGGGATCAAGCGAAAGAGCTTGTCACAATAGGCGAATTGAGTTCTGAAAGAGTGCGCGAATTGACCGAAGGCTTGATAGATCGTTCTATTTTTTTGCAAGTCAATCGGCTGCTCGCGCCGGGGCTTTACGATACAGTGCTGGTCTTTGGCGCTACTGTGCCGCATGAGGTGGCAGGATTTTCAGGTGGCGCGAAATATTTCTTCCCCGGCGTCAGTGGGCCTGAGTTGACGCACGTGACACACTGGCTCGGCGCTCTGGCAACCATCGAAAATATTATAGGCCGCGTTGAAACGCCTACGCGCCGTATGATCGAGGCCGCTGCTGAATTCATTTCGGCGCGAGTTATTTCTTTCAACTCAGTC
>DATEKX010000807.1:0-6592 GCA_035277165.1 Blastocatellia bacterium
CAGGTCAACTCGCCCGTGCGCAAGTCGTGGGCAATCTATCCGGGCAGTTTCGTAGAAGGGTGGGCGCACTACACCGAGCAGATGATGTTGGAAGAAGGGTTCGGCAATGATGACCCGAAAATAAAGATGGGCCAGCTCGCCGACGCGCTGCTTCGGCTGTGCCGCTTCGTCGTGGGCATTCGCGAGCACACAGAAGGTATGACCGTGGAGCAGGGAACGATATTTTTCATGCAGAACGCCTTCATGGGCGAGACGCCTTCGCGCCTTGAAGCCGAGCGCGGAACCTTCGACCCGACATATCTGGTTTACACCGTCGGCAAGCTCGCGATACTGAAGCTGCGCGACGATTACAAACGTTATCGCAAAGAAGAGTTCTCGCTACAGGAGTTTCACGACCGCCTGCTTTCAAACGGCAACGCGCCGCTGTGGGTGCACAGGCAGATACTGATGCCGGGCGACAAAGGGAAACTGATCGAATAATCAGCAAACACAGAACAATAAAAAGCGGAGAGATAATTTATCTCTCCGCTTTTTATTGTTCGATACTACTTTCTCAAATCACTGAGACTGGTTAGCGTCTTTCGATTTCGCGTTCTTTGGCGGAGCGTCGCTCTTCGGAACAGTGATTTGATTAACAACTTTTTGCACGCAAGGGACGCGTTTGGCCTGATTGGTCGCCACACCTTTCAACTGCCCTTTGCCGAGCGAGCCTGTGAGCGTGACTGCGCCATTGCTTGCCGCAACATTTATCGCTGCATCCTTGAGTGAAGGCGTTTTTGAAAGCTTGTCCTTCACGTTAGCGACCAGAGTCGCATCGTCAACTGTAGAGCAATCAACGGGCGCGGCTTTTGGTTTCGCAGGAGCATTTGCATTTTTGTTCTGCGCCGCAAACGCGATACTGACAAACATGCACAGCATTACCACAGCGATGGCAATTCTCTTCATATTCATTCTCCTTGTTGGTTTGAGGATCGGGAGTTGGGCCGTTGCCTGAAGTATTTAGGCGCAACTCAAATCACGGGCAATGCAGATTGCATTACCATGATTTCAAGTTTGTAACCGGGAGACAAACTTTGGAACAACCATTAATCAGGATGAAAATACTACTATACTGGCAAGTGGTCAAGTCAGTTTACGGCCTCGCCAATCCGCAAGCACTTCGCGCGCAGCATTATGCCCCGGCGCTCCCATCACGCCGCCGCCGGGATGCGTGCCCGACCCGCAGAGGTACAGGCCATCAATTGGTGTTCGATATTTTGCCCAGCCCGCGACAGGTCGCATGAAAAACAACTGATCAATCGTCATGTCGCCGTGAAAAATGTTGCCGCCCGTCAATGAATACTCGCGCTCAAGATCGAGCGGCGAGACTACGTGGCGGTGAATAATAGCGTCGCGAATATTCGGCGCGTATTCGGCGAGCGTGTCAATGCAACGATCAGCGAACACGTCTTTCATCGAATCCCAATCTCCGTCGCGCAAAGTGTAAGGCGCGTACTGAGCGAATATACACATGATGTGTTTGCCGGGCGGGGCTATCGAATCGTCGTATGTTGTCGGGATGGTAAGTTCGAGCAAGGGTTGTTCAGACGGTCGCCCGGCCTTTGCGTCTTCCCATCCGCGATCAACATACTCCATCGAAGGGCAGACGTGCATAGTCGCTTTGTGCTGTGGGCCGAGCTTGCTGCCCGGATAAGCTTTGAAGTCGGGCAGGGCATCGAGCGCGAGGTTGATCTTGAACGAACACCCTTGCATTCGCATCGTGTCAACTTCATGGCGAAAGCTTTCGTCGAGGTCGCTTTGCTCAATGAGCTTCAAAAAAGTTATCTTCGGGTCTGCGCTCGATATTATCGCTCGCGCGTGTATCTCTTCGCCGTCATCGAGCGCGACTCCATATGCGCGGCCATTGCGCACGAGCACGCGAGCGACTCCTACATTTGTTCGCACCTGCGCGCCGCGAGACTTTGCCGATTGAGCTATCGCTTCGCTTATCGCGCCCATGCCGCCGCGCACGAATCCCCACAGGCCGCGAACGCCCGTTGCGCCGCCCATCACGTGATGCAGCATGATGTAGGCCGTTCCGGGTGTAGACGGGCCGCCGTTCGTTCCTATCACACCGTCGGTCGCAAGCGTCGCTTTGATCTGCTCGGACTCGAAACGTTCGTCAAGATACGCCCGCACGCTCTGAGTCATAATCTTGACCAGATGAACTATATCGGGATCTTTAAAGCGCATTGCATCCAGCCCCAAGCGGCCAAGCCCGATCAGGTCGTTGAGCTTGCGGCGAATGATGTTCGGCGGTGTCGTCATCAACAACCCTTCGACCCAGTCGGCCAGCCGCGCAAGCTGGTGCTCGTAATCGGGGTAGATTTCTGCATCGCGTTTCGAGTACTTCGCAAGCTCCGCCTGCGTCCGAGCCATGTCCTGCCAGAAAAACAGGTGACGGCCATCGGGAAACGCCGTGAAGAAGGCAGGGTCTTTCGGGTAGAGATGGAATCCGAAGCGATGAAGATCAAGGTCGCGGATGATCTTCGGTTGAAGCAGACTGCAAAGATAGGAAAGCGTCGAGACTTTATAGCCCGGCCAAATCTCTTCGGTCACGCACGCGCCGCCTACCACTTCGCGCCGTTCGAGGACTATCGTATTAAGCCCTGCGCCAGCCAGATACGCGGCAGTCACAAGACCGTTATGACCGCCGCCTATGATGATTGCGTCAAAGGTGTTCGCCATTGCTTGGTTGATTTGTCTTTCTTCTTTATTTTTTGTGCGCGCGAATCCATAGCTCGTCAAGCGGGCCTTCTTTAAGCATCTTAGTCACATAAACGATCTGGCCCGCGTGTGTTGCAAGGTGGACTGCGATATTCAGAATTTGCTCGAATAGAGTTGCGAAGTAGTTCGGCTCTTCGGACTGCTGCAAAAAACGAGACGTGTCAAAATCATCGAGCACTTGTTTGGCCTGTGCGATTGTCTCGTCGAATATGGAGAGCAGTTGTTCTTTCGGCAAAGGGCCGCGCTCGGCGAACTCTGCAGGGCGGTCGCGGTCGTACTGGATGCCGCCGATGCTGCGACAGAGATAATGCCGCGTCGAACCCGAAACATGAAGCACCAGATTGCCGACCGAATTAGCCTGTTCGTTCGGACGCCACCACAATTGCTCTTCATTCAGTTGTTCAACGCATTCTCTGATTTGCGCGGGAATAATCTTCGTGATCCGTTTGCGCAATGCTTCACGCGCGACTTCGCTGAGATCGTTCGCCTGTTCCATATACTAAAGCCCTTTCTTTTGAGCACAGCGCAGGATTTTATTGGTTGTAAGTCAGCTTTGCAATGCGAGATCGGTGCCCGGATCAAGCTTTGATCTCAGACAGCAGGTGAGTTTGGGGAGTTTTGTTGCGGCGAAATAATTAAAACCTTTGTTCCTCGCCGATGTCTTCGTTTCGTTTGAGAAATTTGCCGAAGGCGGCCAGCGTTGCCCCTGCGATTGTAAGAGCAAGCAGAGAAGCCGCGACAATCGCCACTATAACTACAAACACTTGTAAAATCATGTATGCACCTATTGGGGGGACAGGATGTTCAGGGGATTAGGGGTTCGCGGCTCCAATCTAGCCGATTCAATGCAAGAAAGCAACAAAAATATTTTGCCCGATCATTGTTTTTTCAACAGCGCGACTGTTTCGATGTGATAAGTCTGCGGGAAAAGATCAATCGCAGTGACGCGCTCAAGCTCGAAGCCTGAATCGAGCAACTTGCGAAGGTCACGCGCAAGAGTCGCCGGGTCACAAGAGACGTATGAGATGTGGAGCGGTTTCAATTCGGCAATCCGAGCCACGGCTTCAGCGGCTCCGGCGCGCGGCGGGTCGAGCAAAATGAGGTCGGGCGACGGCGCGACAAAGTCATCAAGCCAGCGTTCGACACGAGCGTTGTAAAACTCAACGTTCATCAGGTTGTTGGCCGAGATGTTTTCGCGCGCGAAGCGGGCTGCCTGATTGCCCAATTCAACTCCGATCACATTGCCGAACCGGCGAGCAAGTTGAATCGTGAACAATCCAACACCCGCATACAGGTCAATTGCCACCGCACCTGAATATTCCGCCAGGGCTTCATCTATCAGCGTTTCGAGTAGCATCGAATTGACCTGAAAAAATGTCGAAGGGCTGAAGTTGTAGACTGCTCCTCGCACTCTTCTCTGTAAATCGCCGCCGGGCAGTCCTGCAAGACTCGGCTCAAACGCAATCGTGTTCTCGCCTGCGGCCATTTCCACATCTGTAAAATCGTTACGCTCTGATTGCTTCGATTGAGTTACGAATGATCGAAGCGCCGGAAGGTTTGCTTCGAGTTCAGGCACGAGCACAGGGCAACTTGATACGTCGCAGATGGAATGCGACCCGATGCGATTGAACCCGACTCGGCGGCTCGATGAGTTTTGCGGATTGAACCGTTCAATTTTGATTTGTGCTCGCGAGCGGTAGCCGAACTCGGCTGCGTGCCGGACTTCGATTTTCTGCGGCCACTCGATTTTTCCAACTCGTTTGAGAGCGTCGCGCACGAAACCCGCTTTTGCTTCAAGCTGTGCTTCATAGGTTATGTGTTGGAGCTGGCAGCCGCCGCAATCTCCGAAGTACTGGCACGGGGCCGCTCGCCGAGCAGGCGAAGGCTCTAGAATTTCTTCAATCACTGCGCGAGCAAAGTTTTTTCTTCGCTCAACGATGCGAACGCGCAATCTTTCATCCGGCGCAGCGAACGCAATGAAAATGGCAAGCCCGTTGTGACGAGCAACCGCATCGCCGCCGTATGCGAGCCGCTCTGTCGCCACTTCGATTACATCGCCGATTCCAAGTGAGATGTCTTGCATGATTTTAAAGGTCGAACTGTTGACCTACAGATAGAAAAGACTGAGGCGCGGCACGTTGTTGGTTTCGCGCAGGCGGCGCGAGACGAAGTTTTGAACGGTCTGTTGGTAAATAACTTTGTCCATCTTCTTGCGATATGGTTGAAGCTGAGTTTCAGCATCCCGGCGAATGCTTTCAAGCCCTTCTTCGCCAATGCTTTTTATCGCGGCGTGCAGTATCATTCGATCAATCGCGTCAAGATCGCGCTCTATCGCCTCGGCGTTCACCTGCGTTGAAAGCTCTACCTCTCTTGCGATTTCGATCAATCGCGCTCGCGCCCGCTCAATCGCACTCTCAATCTCTTTGCGCGCAGCCCTTTCCGCCAGAGCCGCAGCCGCTTTTAACTCGCCGTCCGACCGCGCGAGAAAATCCAATAGCACAGGTTTCGGAAATGCTTCGACTGCTTCGCTCTGAGCTTCTTTCGATTTCTTACGGCTCGGTTTTTCCTTTTCATCTTCGGGGCTGCCGCCGACCTGCGCGAGCCGGTAATCGGCGAAAGAAGACTCTACCTCTTGCTGGCAATAGAAGACCGAGTTGACTTTGCGATACTTGCGAGGTCGCGCGTCGTAGGCGTCGAACGCGCTATTGATTGCCCGAAGCACTATGTGAAGCGGGATGCCTGCATTCTTCCAGCTTTCGATTAAGGCCCAGTCCATCGGCGACACCAGAAGAGGTTTCCCCCTGCGGCGCACGAATTCTTCTTCGACCTCTGTGAAATAGTTGAAGTAGTTCAGGCGGTCGGTCGCGCTCGCGCCCGACTCGTCGTCAAGGCTGTCCAATTGTCTCCGAACGAGTGCTGTTGATTAAAGAATACTGTTGGCGAGATAGCCGACGATATAAAGGCATACGACGGTAGCGACCATGTCAACAAGATATAAAATGATCAGCTCCCATCCCTCTTTACCTGCTACCGCGTCATACTTGGCTATCTGCTGCTGTGGATATTCTGCCATCTTGATTTCTCCTTTTATTCGTTATCAAACCAGCGGTGTGAAGCGGGCGATGATGGTCCCCGCAACGGCTTCAAGTTGCTCGCGGACGATGTCGGCTTTCGTATCAGCAAGCTTCAGCCTCTTAGAAATTTCATCGGCTGCTTCTAACAGGTCTTGATGAAGCATATTGGCGATGCGGTCGCGCTCTACGGAAGATACCGCATCAGGATTGGTATTTGAAACACTGGGTTCTAAAGATGTCTGCCCGTTTTCTGTCTTCAGCCCTTTGATTAACGAAGCAAAGCTTGGCAACGGGTGAACACGCGAAAGGCGAAACGCTTCACGCATCATCTCCTTGATCTCATTTTCGCTCAGGTCTGAATAATTGCCGAGCGCCTCTTCATCTGCTTCGGTCCAGTCTTTATCTGTAAGGTCCGCATAAAACTGCCTGATGCCGTCCATCTGATCTTCTCTGTTGGAAGCAGGCTGGCATTCGTATTCAGCAAGCCTTTCGCCGATTCGACGTGTGGCGTCTTTGATCTCTTCTTGCAGTATGTCTGCTATTTCCTGGCGCTCATTTGGTCTGAGTCTCATTTTCGTCCTTCGCTAACAGGTTAGTCTATAGGCGTCCCACAGATTTATACAATAAACGAACGAGACAGAGTGAACAAGCCCCCTGTTCAACTGCTTGAACGAAAAATCTATTCACCGCAGAGGCGCCGCAGGGCGCAGAGTTAGCGCGGGATGGCCGATCAGGTGCTTCGCACGCGGCGG